>NZ_RAWQ01000176.1:0-23930 GCF_003668965.1 Corallococcus sp. AB030 | reverse complement strand
CCCCAACCCTGACCGCCCGTCCTCCGCCATGCTCAAGGTCTCGTCCGTCCTGGAGTTGATGAAGAACACCCCCCTCGTCTCGCTGCGTGGCCGCGCCGTGAACCGGCCGCGCGCGCAGCTGTGGGGCAAGCTGGAGCTGTCCATGCCCGGGCAGATGAAGGACCGGGTCGCGCTCAAGATGGTGACCGACGCGGAGGCCCGGGGCGACCTTCAGCCCGGCGGCACCATCGTCGAAAGCTCCTCCGGCACCATGGCGGAGGGCCTGGCCCGCGTGGGCACCCTCAAGGGCTACCGGGTCATCATCATCACCGACCCCCGCATCGACGTGAGCACCGCCGCCAAGCTGCGGGCGCTGGGCGCGGAGGTCCTGGTGGTGGACGCCTATCACCCCACCGGCGGCTGGCAGCAGTCGCGGCTGGAGCGCCTGCGGGACGTGCTGCGCGACGTGCCCGGCGCCTACTGGCCGCGCCAGTACGACAGCCCCAGCAACCCGGGCGCGTACAACAGCGCCATGGCCCAGGAGTTGACCGAGGCGCTGGGCGGCAACATCGCCGCGCTGGTGGCCAGCGTGGGCAGCGGCGGGTCCCTCAGTGGAACGGCCGCCGCGCTCAAGCAGCGCCTGCCGCACGTGCGCGTGGTGGCCGTGGACGCGGTGGGCTCCGTGCAGTTCCACCAGCCCAACCGCCCCCGTCTCCAGAGCGGCCACGGCAACAGCATCATCGCGGGCAACATCAACTACCGCGTCATCGACGAGGCCCACTGGCTGTCCGACGGCGAGGTGTTCCAGGGCTGCCGCGAGCTGGCCCGGCGCGAGGGCATCTTCGCGGGCGGCTCGTCCGGCGCGGTCTACATCGTGGGCTCGTGGCTCGCGGAGCAGTTCGGCCCGGGCGCCCACGTCGTGGGCATCTTCCCGGACAAGGGCGACCGCTACGGGGAGACCATCTACTCGGACGACTACCTGGCGAAGCACCACATCGCCGGCCCGGAGTGCGCCGCCGCCGCGGCCCCGCACGCCATCCGCTACGGCGTGGACGTGGCCGAGCGCTGGAGCCACGCGCCGCTGCCCCATGACGGCGGCGTCCCGTACCACGCGCCCGACATCACCCTCAGCGGCGACCTCACCCGGGAGCTGGGGCTGTGATGCGCGCCCACTTCGCCTTCATCGAGAGCAACACCACGGGCACCGGCAAGCTCGCCGTGGAGCGGCTGGTGGACCAGGGACAGCAGGTCACCTTCATCACCCGTCAGCCCGGCAAGTACCCCTTCCTCGCGAAGCTCGCGGGCAGCCCGGGGCTCCAAGTGCTGGAGACGGACACGAACGACCAGGAGGCGATGGACGCCTGCGTGCGGGCACTGACGGCGCGCACGCGCGTGGACGCGCTCCTGACCTTCTCCACGTTCTACGTGCCCCTGGTGGCCTGGCTGGCCGCCCGGTACGGCTTCCGCTACCTCCACCCGGACGCGGCCCGCATCTGCCATGAGAAGCACGAGGCCCGGAAGGTGCTGAGCGCCGCGGGCCAGCCCACCCCGGAGTTCTGGCTCGTCACCTCCGAGGCCCAGGCGCTCCAGGTGAGCCGCGAGGCCACCTACCCCTGCGTGGTGAAGCCCACCGCGGAGAGCGGCAGCACCGGCGTACGGCGCGTGGATTCGCCCGAGGCGCTGCTCGCGCACTACCGGTCGCTCGCGTCGCGCCGGGTGAACGAGCGCGGCCAGGCGCTGGCCGGCGAGGTGCTGGTGGAGGGCTTCCTCACCGGGCCCGAGTTCAGCGTGGAGACGGTGACGCTCGCCCGGGGCGACACGCGCGTCATCGGCGTCACGCGCAAGCACCTGTCCGCCCCGCCCCACTTCGTGGAGCTGGGCCACGACTTCCCGGCGCCCCTCGACGACGGTGAGCGCCAGGCGCTCGAGCGCGCCGTGGTGGCCGCGCTGGACGCGGTGGGCTTCGACCTGGGCCCCGCGCACACGGAGATCCGCCTCTGCGCCCAGGGCCCGGTGGTCATCGAAATCAACCCGCGGCTGGCGGGCGGGATGATTCCGGAGCTGGTGCGCCACGCGACCGGCATCGACCTGCTGACGGTGCTGCTGGAGCAGTTGCTGGGGCGGCCCGTGGACCTGACGCCCCGCCAGAAGGCCACGGCCTCCATCCGCTTCCTCACCGCGTCCGGCGCGGGGCGGCTCGCGGCGGTGCACGGCGTGGAGGACGCACGCCAGGAGGACGGCGTGCGCGAGGTGTCCGTGGACAAGGCCCCGGGCGTCACCGTGCGTCCGCCGGAGAGCTCTGGCGACCGGCTGGGCCACGTCATCGCGAGCGGCGAAGACCGCGCCCACGTGGAGCGCGCGGTGACGCAGGCGCTGGGGCGGATCCGCTTCGACGTGGTGGCCCCGGAAGCGGCGGCGTGAAGGCCCGCGCGTGAGCCCCCGCATCGCCAGCCTCGCGGCCGCGGTCCTCACCGCGCTCACCGCCGCTCTCGCCCTGCACTTCGCCTCCGCGCCTACCGCGCTGCCCGCGACAGCGCCCCCGGAGGTGTTCTCCGCGGGGCGTGCGCGCGAGCACCTGGCGCGCATCGCGGCCCGGCCGCACCCCGTGGGCTCGCAGGCCCACCGCGAGGTGCGCGAGTACCTGGTGGACACCGTGCGCGGCCTGGGCGTCACACCGGAGGTGCAGGCCACGGCCGCCATCCACCCGGACATGGAGGAGAACTCCATCCCGGGCGCCACCGTCCACAACGTGCTTGCCCACGTGAAGGGCCAGGACAGCCGCGGCGTCATCGCCATCGTCGCGCACTACGACTCCGTGCCCACGTCGCCCGGGGCCTCGGATGACGGGGCCGGCGTGGCGGCGATGCTGGAGACGCTGCGGGCGCTGCGCACGGGCCCGCCGCTGCGCAACGACGTCCTCTTCCTCTTCACGGACGCGGAGGAGACGGGGCTCGTGGGGGCGCGGGCGTTCGCGTTCCATCACCCGCTGGCGGAGCAGGTGTCCGTGGTCCTCAACTTCGAGGCCCGGGGCTCGCACGGGCCCTCGCTGATGTTCCAGCCGGGCCCCGGCAACCGCTGGCTCATCCAGCATCTGGCGCGCTCGGGGGCACCCGCCCAGGCCAGCTCGCTCTTCGACGAGGTGTACCGGCGGCTGCAGAACGACACGGACTTCACCGTCTTCCTCCAGCGGGGGAAGACGGGCCTCAACTTCGGCTTCCTCGACGGGTTCATGCGCTACCACGCGCGCACGGACGACCTCGCCCACTTCGGCCTGGACAGCCTCCAGCACCACGGCGAGGTGATGCTCGCGCTCGCGCGGCACCTGGGCGACGACGCGCTGGAGCCGGCGCCTCCGGAGGACGCCGTCTACTTCAACGCCGGGCCCTTCCTCGTGCACCACGCGGCCTCCTGGGCCGCGCCCATCGCGCTGCTGGCGCTGCTCGCGGTGGTGGTGGCGCTCGTCATGGGACTGCGCCGTGGCCGGCTGCGCGCGTCCGGACTGACGTGGGGCGCGGGCGCGGTGCTCGCGGCGGCGGTGGCGGGCGCGGCGGCGGTCCAGGCCGCGTGGTGGGGGGTGCTGCGCGTCGACGGGGGGCTGGGCGTGCTGCCGCAGGGCGACGCCTACCACGGCGACCTCTTCATCGCGGGGCTGCTGGCGCTCACGCTGTCGACGGTGGTCGGCGTCCAGGCACTCTTCCTGCGCAGGGCACGCGTGGAGGAGCGGGTGGCGGGGGCCGGCGTCCAAGCGCGCTTCCCGCGAGGAGCGCTCTCGGAGGAGTTGGTGGCGGGGGCGCTCGCGGTGTGGGCCGTGCTGGGCGTGGCCAGCGCATTCGTGGCGCCGGGCCTCAGCTACCTGTTCGCGGTGCCCGCACTCTTCGGCGCGTTGGCGCTCGGAGGACGGCTTCGCGGGTCGCCGGAGCAGCCCTCCGCGAGGGGCCGGCTGCTGCTGGCCTTGAGCGCCATTCCGGCCCTGATGCTGTGGGTGCCGCAGGTGATCAACCTCTACGTCGCGCTGACGCTCGCCATGGCGCCGGTGGCGACGCTGGCGGTGGCGCCCTGGCTCGCGCTGCTGTGGCCGCAGGTCTTCGCACCGATGGCGCGCCCCGGCCGGACGGTGGCGCTGCCCGTGCTCGCGCTGGCGTGCGTGCTGCTGGGCGTGGGCGTGGTGCGGGAGCGCTTCGACGCGAGCGACCCGCGCCCCAGCAGCGTCGCCTACGCCGTGGATGCAAACCGGGGCGAGGCGTACTGGCTCTCCAGCGACTTCGAGGTGGACGCGTGGGCCTCGCGCTTCGTGAGCGCGGATGCTCCGACGCGCCGCCTGGACAGCTACCTGCCCCGCTTCTGGCGCGACGTGCGCGTGGCGCCCGCGCCCCACCGGCCCCTGCCGGCCCCCAGCGTGCGCGTGTCGCGAGACGAGACGCGGGATGGACTGCGGCGGCTGGTGCTCCACGTGGAGTCCGTGGAGCGGGCGCCACTGCTCCAGGTCCGGTTCGGGGCGGGCACGCCGCTGCGGGCGCTGACCATCGCCGGCCAGCCGGTGGACGCGAGCGCCGTGGCCCGGCTGCGCGACGTGCCGGGCGGCGGGCTGCTGGAGTACTGGGACGTGCCCCCGGGAGGCCTACCGCTGGAGCTCACCGTGCCCGAGGGCACGAAGGTCCAACTCCGCGCGACCGCCGTGCGCTTCGACCTGGACCTGGCCCCCGGCGCGCCCGCGGCCCAACGTCCGGAGGACACGATGCCGGTGCCCTTCGGCTTCGCGGTGACGGACGAGACGCTGGTGAGCGTGACGGGCGAGTACTGACGCCTCAGAGTCCCGGCACGGCCCCGCGCAGCTTCCGCCAGAGCACCTGGATGACAGCGGGGTAGCCAGCGCGGATGAAGAGGTGCCCCCCGGGCAGCATGTGCTGGGAGAACGCGCCGCGCGTCCGCTCGCGCCACGCGGCCAGCTCCTCCCGGGAGACGGCCGCGTCATCCAGCCCTCCGAACGCGGAGAGGGGAACGTCCACCGGCTCACCGGGCCCGGGGGCCGCGCTCTCCGCCAGTTGGAGGTCCGCGCGCAGCAGGGGTCCCCACGCATCCAGGAGCCCCGCGTCCGGGAGTCCGTCGAAGGCCCCCGCGCCCAGCTGGCGCACCACCTGGAGGAACTCCGGCTCCGGCAACGCGTGCAGCAAGGGACCCGTGCGCGGCAGGCCGGGCGCGGGCGCGCCGGAGACGAAGAGGTGCAGCGGCGCGGGCCCGCCCCGCTGGCGCAGGCGCCGCGTCCACTCGAAGGCCACCAGCGCCCCCAGGCTGTGCCCGAAGAAGGCGAACGGCCGGTCCTCCAGCCAGGGCGACAGCGCCGCGTCCATTTCGTCCAGCAGCGCGTGCAGCGACGTGAAGGGCGGCTCCGCCAGGCGCTCCTCACGGCCCGGCGGCTGCACCGCGGCCAACTCCATGCCCTCCGGCAGCACGCCGGCCCAGGGCCGGAACACGGACGCGCCACCGCCCGCGAACGGGAAGCAGAACAGGCGCACGCGGGTGCCAGCGCGGGCCCGGTGCAGGGGCAACCAGGAGGAAGTCACCCCTCTCTTCTACCCTTCCCCCCTGCACCCCTGGAATCATGGCCCCATGGCTCCCTCCAAAGACCTGCATGAAGCCAACCGGCGCTCGTGGAACGAGGCCACCCCGGCGCACAACAGCCACAAGGGCGACCAGGCCCGCGCCCTGCGCGAAGGCCACTGCACCCTCTTCCCCGAGGAGCGGGAGCTGGTGGGGGACGTGCGGGACCGGTCGCTGGTGCACCTCCTGTGCAACAGCGGGCAGGACACGCTGAGCTTCGCCGCGAAGGGCGCGCGGGTGACGGGCGTGGACATCAGCGACGAGGCCGTCGCGTTCGCGCGCTCGCTCTCCGAGGCGTCCGGCCTCCCGGGCACCTTCGTGCGGCAGGACGTCTACGACTGGCTCGCCGCCGCCTCCGCGGAGGGCACGCGCTACGACGTCGCCTTCTCCTCCTATGGCGCGATGTGCTGGCTGTCCGACCTGGGCGCCTGGGCCCGGGGACTCGCGGGCGTGCTCGCGCCGGGAGGCCGCTTCGTCGTCGTCGACTTCCATCCGCTGGCGCTCACGCTCGACGAACAGTGGAGGCTCCACTACCCCTATGGTGGAGGCGTGCACGTGGAGACCGCTGGCGTGACGGACTACGTCGCGCAGGCGCAGGACGCGCTCGTGCCCTGGGGCTTCAAAGAGGGCGTGAAGGACTTCCGCAATCCGCATCCGGACCACACGTTCCAGTGGGGGCTGGGGGAGATCATCACCGCCCTGTTGTCCGCGGGCCTGCGCCTGGAGGCCCTCCGCGAGTACCCGTACGCGAACGGCGCGCGCCTCTTCCCCCGCATGCGCGAAACAGAGGGCCGCCGCATGTGGCCACCGGAGGAGTTGCCCACCCTCCCGCTGATGTTCGGACTCGTGGTGATCAAGCCAGCTTGAGCCCCGCGCCTACCCGGCACCTCCTTGTTCGCATCCTGGAATTTGTCTATTTCCAGACATGTGGGGATTTCCATCCGTGTGCGGGGACTGCACAAAGAGTTCGGTGATGTGGCTGCCGTTCGGGGCCTCGACCTGGAGGTCCGCACCGGCGAGTGCTTCGGACTCCTGGGCCCCAACGGCGCGGGCAAGACGACGACGCTGGAGATCCTCGAGGGACTCCAGACGGCCACCCGCGGCGAGGTGGAGGTGCTGGGGCGCACCTGGGAGAAGGCCGGGAACGCGCTGCGCGAGCGCATTGGCGTGGTGCTCCAGGAGAACCTCCTCTCCGACAAGCTGACGGTGCGCGAGACGCTGGAGCTCTTCCGGTCCTTCTATTCGCAGGGGCCGGACACGGAGGAGCTGCTGGCGCTGCTCCAGCTCACGGACAAGTCCGACAGCTGGGTGGTGCGGCTGTCCGGCGGCCAGCGGCAGCGGCTGTCCATCGCGTGCAGCCTGGCGGGCGACCCGGAGCTCATCTTCATGGACGAGCCCACCACGGGCCTGGATCCACAGTCGCGCCGGGCGCTCTGGCAGCTCATCTCCGCCTTCCGCGCGCGCGGGCGCACCGTGGTCTTCACCACGCACTACATGGACGAGGCGGAGCAGCTCTGCGACCGCGTGGCGGTGGTGGACAAGGGCCAGGTCATCGCGGTGGGCACGCCCGCGGAGCTGGTCGCGTCGCTGGGCGGAGAGCACGTGGTGGAGCTCACCACGCAGCCCGCGCTGGGCCCGCCGGACTTCGAGTCCGTGGCCGGGGTGACGGCCGCGCGCACCACGCTCACGGGCCGCCTGGCGCTGTCGGTGTCGCGGCCCCACCTGGCGCTGCCCTCCATCCTGGCGCGCATCGCGGAGCGCGGCGCGGAGCTGTCCGGGCTGACCACGCGCAACGCCACGCTGGAGGACGTCTTCGTGTCCCTGACGGGGAGGAACCTGCGTGACTGAGCCCACCATGGACGCGGTCGCTGGCGCGCGGCCCGCGCGGGGACGGCGCATGCCGCCGCTGGCGCGCCTGACGCTCACCCGGCTGCGGGAGTTCATCCGCGAGCCGGGCACCCTCTTCTGGACGTTCGTCTTCCCCATCCTCCTCACGGTGGCGCTGGGCAGCGCGTTCAACCACGGCGTGACGCCACGCACGCGCGTGGCGGTGGTGGACGGGCCCGGCGCCGAGCGCGTCGCCGCGGCCCTGGCCGCCCACCCGGGCCTCACGCCCGAGCGCGTCCCGGCCTCCGAGGCGGGCGCGGGCCTGCGGACCGGCCGGTTCGCGCTGCAGGTGACGCCTCCGGAGCAGACCGGGGGCGCGCTGGCCTACCGCTTCGACCCCACCCGCCCGGAGTCTCCCGCCACACGCACCTTCGTGGACGACGTGCTCCAGCGCGACGCGGGCCGCGCCGACGCGCGCCCCGTGAAGGACGACGCGGTGAGCGCGCCCGGCACGCGCTACGTGGACTGGCTGGTGCCCGGCCTCGTCGGCATGAACGTGATGGCCGGCAGCATGTGGGGCATCACGTTCGTAATCGTCCTGGCCCGGCAGCGCCGGCTGCTCAAGCGCTTCGCGGCCACGCCCATGCGCCGCCCGGAGTACCTGCTGTCCTTCGCGCTGGCGCGGGTGGTGTTCGTGCTGTGCGTGGACCTGCCGCTCGTGCTGGGCTTCGCGCGCGTGACGTTCGGCATGCCCATCCACGGCTCGCTCGCGGCGGTGGCGGCGGTGGCGCTGGCGGGGACGTTTGCCTTCAGCGGGCTGGCGTTCCTGTGTGCCTCGCGCGCCCGCACCAGCGAGACGGCCGTGGGCCTCATCAACATGGTGATGGTGCCCATGATGGGGCTGGCGGGCATCTTCTTCGCCTCCAGCCACTTCCCGGACGCGGTCCAGCCGCTCATCCGGGCGCTGCCCCTGAGCGCGATGAACGCCTGCATGCGCGCCGTCATCAACGAAGGCGCGCCGCTGTCCGCGCTGCTGCCGGACCTGGCCATCCTGGGCACGTGGGGCTCCGCGTGCTTCGCCCTGGCCGTGCGCCTGTTCCGCTGGACCTGAGCACTCCCCCCATGCCTCCCGTTCCCCGTCCGCGCCCCCGGGCGCCCGTCCTGTTGGGACTCCTCGCCGTGCTCTGGGCCGCAGCGCCGCGCGCGGAAGGACCGCCCGCATCCGGGGCCATCCAGGCCCGCCGCACGCTCAAGCCCATCCAACTGGATGGCCGGCTGGACGAGGCGGAGTGGGCACAAGCGCCGCTGTTCGACCGCTTCGTGCAGACCTTCCCGAAGAACGGCGCGGCGCCCAGCGAGCGCACCGACCTGCGCGTCCTCTACGACGACGACAACCTCTACGTCGGCATCCTGGCGCGCGACTCGCAGCCCCTGCTCATCAACCGGCAGCTGGGGCGCCGGGACCGGCCCCCGGAGTCGGACTCCGTGACGGTGATGGTGGACAGCGCGCACGACCACCGCACCGCGTACGCGTTCACGGTGAACGCGGGCGGCATCCTCCGGGACGTCCTCTACTTCGAGGACATCAAGTTCACCGAGGACTGGGACGCGGTGTGGGACGGCGCCGCCGCGGACCTGCCGGACGGGTGGTCCGCGGAGCTGGTCATCCCCCTGCACCTGCTGCGCTTCCCGGAGGCGCCCACGCACACCTTCGGGCTCGCGGTGCGCCGGCAGCTGGCCCGCACGCGGGAGGTCATCGACTCCACCCTCCTGCCGCGCAACGACAACGCCTTCGTGTCCCGCTTCGGGCACCTGGAGGGCCTGGAGCGCATCCCGTCCCGCAGCGGCGTGCAGCTGACGCCCTACGTCGCCGCGCGCTTCGGCATGAGCCCCCGCTACGCGGACCCGGCGCGGCCCACGCCCCGGCTGGGCTCCCCGTCCGCGGACGTGGGCGTGGACCTGCGCGCGGCGCTCACCAGCGACCTGACGCTCACCGCCACGGTCAACCCGGACTTCGGCCAGGTGGAGGCGGATCAGCTCATCCTCAACCTCAGCACCTTCGAGCAGTTCTTCCCGGAGAAGCGCCCCTTCTTCCTCCAGGGCATGGACGTCTTCCAGCCGGTGGGGGACTCCTCGCAGACGCTCTTCTACACGCGGCGCATCGGCCTGGAGACGCCCATCCTGGCGGCGGTGAAGCTGACCGGAAACCTCACCGACACGCTCCAGGTGGGCGTGCTGGACGCGGTGGTGATGGGCCCCTCCGCGCCCCGGACGGGCCTGACGGGTGAGGACGGCGAAGCGCCGCCGGACCGGCGCATCCGCTTCCACCCGTCCCGGCCGCTGCACCTGGGCCCCAACAACGCGCTGCCCACGCAGGCGGGCGCCGCGCAGAACTTCCTCACCGTCGTGCTGCGGCAGCAGCCCGTCACCGGCGTGTCCGTGGGCGGCACGTTCGCGGCGGCGACGCCCCTGTCGGACCTGTGCGCGGGCGGCCTGCCCCAGGACCCCGCCGAGCGCGACGCGTGCCGGGTGGCCGGCGGGAACGCGGCGGCGCTGGACTGGGACGTGCGCAGCACGGACGGCGCCTGGGGCGTGCGCGGCCAGCTCACCGGCTCGCGCGTGGCGGGAGGCCCGGAGGCGGGGCGTGCCTTGCGCGACGGCACGCTCCTGCGCCCGGGGGATCTGGGCCTGGGCACCTACGTGAGCGGCGGCAAGCAGGGCGGTGAGCCCTTCCGCTTCGACGTGGGCTACGAGTACCTGTCGCCGCGCCTGGAGCTGAGCACCACGGGCTACCAGCCGACCCAGAACCTCCAGGAGGCGTCTGGCCGGGTGTCCTTCGTGCGGCCCACCGGCTTCGGGCCCCTGCTGGACTTCTCCTCCTCCGTGCAGGGCATCAGCAGCTGGACCACGGACGGGCGCGGCATCCGCCTCAGCCACAAGCTCACGGTGGGCGCGCTGGCCACGCTGCCCGGCTTCCACGCCGTGGAGTGCGAGCTGGGCCAGCTGACCGGGCGCAGCGACATCCGCGAGATTCCCCTCACCGGCATCCCCTACGAGCGCCCGCCGTACCGGTACGCGGCGTGCGCGGGCTCCACGGACAAGAACCGCGCCCTCTCCTTCCAGTTGGACGGCTACGTGGGCCGCATCTCCGCCCCGGCGCCCCTGCCCTCCAAGACGGGCGGCGGCGGCGCGGTGACGATGACGTGGCGCCCCACGCCGCGCCTGGAGACGCAGCTGACCAGTGAGCTGCTGACCAACCTGGACGGGCCCCGCTACGTGGGGGACGAGGACGGCCGGCTCGTGTTCGGCCAGCTGCACCCGCGCGCCGTGTCCTTCACGCTGCGCCAGCTGCTGGTGCTCACCCCGCGGCTCACGCTCCAGGCGTACGCGCAGTTCTTCTCCGCGTACGGCCGCTACGGCCCCTTCTTCGAAGGAACCCCGGACGCGAACGGCCGGCTGCCGCTCGCGCGGCTGACGCCCACCACGACCGCGCTGGACCCGGACTTCCACGAGTCCGCGCTCAACCTCAACGCCGTGCTGCGTTGGGAGTACCGGCTGGGTTCCACGCTGTACTTCGTCTACTCGCGCGCCCAGACGGAGCTGCCCACCACGCCGGGCACCACCCAGGTGACCCGCCTGGCGCCCAACCAATTGCTGGACGGCGCCACCACGGACACCTGGTTGTTGAAGTGGTCCCACCAGTGGGGGCTTTGAGACGTATCAGGTCCGGCGCCCACCCCATCCCCCGCCGATGCAAGGGATTGGGCGGGCGCCAGCCCTCAAAGCCAACTCAAGCCGTGGGGCGTTCGTCTGAATACAGGGAACCCGCCAGGACATCCATGCTCCGGATGGCCCCGCGAATCTCTTCCAGGAAGGGACGGCTCAGGTCTCCCTTCAGGCCGTCCGTGCAGAAGCTGGCGTAGATGTCATTGACCACCCGCTGGAGGTGGTTGGCCTTCTCCACGGGGTTGTCCATGGGCTTGAGGAACTCCGCCTCCAGCCGCGCGAAGGCCTGGCGGCCCTGCTCGTCCACGCCCCGCTCGTTCGCCAGCTTCCAGGCGATGTGCTGGAGGCGGTAGTCGGTGTGGAAGTTGTCCGCCAGGAAGCGCAGGTACCGGTTGCGGCGGAAGCGCATGGTCAGCGCCATGCTGGTGTCCATGTACTCGAAGTAGTGCCACATCAGGGCGGGCATGAAGAGCGTCTCGCCGGTGCGCACCACCGCCTGATAACCCCCCACGTAACGCACGAAGTTGTCGTTCTCCTCCTGGCTGAGTCCTTCCGGGCTGAGCGCGCTGTTGTTACGCATGGGCAGGATCTTCCGCGACGACGTGGGCGGCACCAGCACCACGCGTTTCTCCCCCCAGAGCTGGTACTGGAAGATGTTCTTGTAGTCCGCGTCGAAGTGCATGTGGGTGAAGTTGCCCGTGTTACCCAACCACAGCATCGACATGTACTCGTCGGGTTCCCCCGGGTCCGGCTGACAGTACTCGGGGATGGTGTATCCAGCCTCCACCTTCTGGATCATCGACCGGGGGACCTCCGCGCAGACCAGACGGCTGTCAGGGTCCTTTGCCACCATCTCCAGGTAGCCGTTCACCGTGCTCTGGTTCTTCCCGATGTCGGAGAAGGTGAAGTCCTTCGAGATGAGCATCGACAGCATGCGGGTGAAGTATTCCTCGTGGCCCTCCTGCACCACGACGGGCATGTCCCCCAGCTCCTTGCGGGCGATGTCCAGGCTGGACAGCCGGCTGATGGGCTGCCCCTCGAACAGGTTCGTGATGATGACGGGCTTCTGCTTCCGCACGTACTCGTCGAGGAAGACTTCGCGAGTAGGGGCCTTGATGCGCTCGATGTTCTCGTACATCCGCTCTCCTAGAGGGACCCGGTGTTGGGATTGCGACCCGCATGGTTGTCTTTGGGCTGAAAACAACCAGTTCTCAAGGAATTTACAGGCTTCAAGCATATCAATGCAAGATTTGACATACACGACTTGGCCGTGACACATGAATGGTGTTTTCCAAGCCATACATCGCCTGGAGCCCAACGACATGTCGCCGGCCAGCCTGATTGAACTCCTGCGCATTCGTGCCACGGAAGCGCCAGGACATCAGGGCTACACCTTCCTGGTGGATGGTGAATCAGAAGAAGCGGCGCTCACCTATGGCGAGTTCGACCGGCAGGCGCGTGCCATTGGCGCCTGGCTCCAGGCGAACGGGGCGCGGGGGGAGCGGGCGCTGTTGCTGTTCCCGCCGGGCAACGAATACCTGACGGCCTTCTTCGGGTGCCTGTACGCGGGCGTGGTGGCGGTGCCGGCGTATCCGCCGGACGTGACGCGCCTCAACCGCAGCCTGCCGCGCCTGGAGGCGATGGTGCGCGACGCGCGGGCGCGCTTCGTGCTCACCACGGAGATGATCCACGGCATGGCCGGGATGCTCTTCGAGCAGGCGCCGGAGCTGGCGGGGCTCACCTGGGTGGCCACGGACGCGCTGGCGCCGGGGCTGGAGGACGGATGGAAGGACCCGGGCGTCACGGGGGACGCGCTGGCGTTCCTCCAGTACACGTCCGGCTCCACGGGCAGCCCCAAGGGCGTGATGCTGACGCATCGCAACCTGCTGGCGAACCTGGCGCTCATCCACCGCGCGTTCGGCCACTCGCGCGACAGCCGGGGCGTCATCTGGCTGCCGCCGTACCACGACATGGGGCTCATCGGCGGGCTGCTCCAGCCGCTCTACGGCGGCTTCCCCGTCGTGCTGATGTCGCCCATCGCGTTCCTGCAGCGCCCCTTCCGCTGGCTGCAGGCGGTGTCGCGCTACGGGGCCACGACGAGCGGCGGGCCCAACTTCGCCTACGACCTGTGCGTCCGGAAGGTCAGCGCCGAGGAGCGCGCGACGCTGGACCTGAGCCGCTGGAAGGTGGCCTTCAACGGCGCGGAGCCCATCCGGCCGGAGACGCTGGAGCGCTTCCACGAAGCCTTCGCGCCGCAGGGCTTCCGCAGGGAGGCCTTCTACCCCTGCTACGGGCTGGCCGAGTCGACGCTCATCGTCACCGGGCACGCGCTGGGCACCGCGCCGGTGACGGACGGCGTGAACCTGGTGGGCTCTGGCCGGGTGCTGGAGGGGAACACGGTGCGGCTGGTGGACGCGCGCACCGCCCGCGAGTGCGCGCCCGGCGAGGAGGGCGAAATCTGGGTGGCGGGCGCCAGCGTGGGCCAGGGCTATTGGGAGCGGCCGGAGGAGAGCGCGCGCGTCTTCCACGCGCGGGTGGAGGGCGGGGGCTCGGACGACGCGCGCTACCTGCGCACCGGCGACCTGGGCGTGCTGCGCGGCGGCGAGCTGTTCGTCACCGGGCGCATCAAGGACCTCATCATCCTGCGCGGGCGCAACCTGTACCCGCAGGACGTGGAGTCCACCACGGTGCGCGTGCACGCCGCGCTGCGGCCGGGCTGCACCGCGGCGTTCTCCGTGGAGCTGGAGGGCGAGGAGCGGCTGGTCATCGTGCAGGAGGTGGACGCGCGCCACGCCGGCACGGACCTGGAGGCGCTGGCCCGGAGCATCCGCGAGGCCGTGGCGCTGGCGCACGACGCCCAGGCCCATGACGTGGTGCTCATCCAGGGGGGCTCCCTGCCGAAGACGTCCAGCGGCAAGGTGCAGCGGTACGCGTGCCGGCAGGCGTGGCTCGCCGGGGAGCTGGAGGTGCTGGGCCAGAGCACGCTCCAGGCCTCCGTTCCGCCCGTGCCCACGCTGCGTCCGGAGCAGCTGCTCGCGCTCCCGGAGCCGGAGCGCGCGGCGCTGCTGGAGGCGTCGCTGGTGGACGCGGTGGCGGCGAGGCTGCGCCTTCCGCGCGCGCACGTCGACGCGGAGCGGACGCTCATCAGCCTGGGGCTGGACTCGCTGGCGACGGTGGAGCTCAAGAGCGACCTGGACGCGTGGCTGGGCACGGACACGTCCCTGGCGCGGCTGATGGACGCGGTGAGCCTGCGGGCCCTGGCACGGGAGCTGGTGGGCTCGCTGGGACAGCGGCCGCTCGCGCCCACGGCGTCGGGGGACGCGCTGGGACGCCACCCGGTGTCCGAGGGACAGAAGGCGCTCTGGCTGGCACAGCGCCTGGCGCCGGACAGCACCGCGAACCACCTCGCCTTCGCGGTGCGCTTCCACACGCCCGCGGACGTGCCCACGCTGCGCGAAGCGCTGGCGCGGCTGGTGGCGCGGCACCCGGCCCTGCGCACCACCTTCCACCTGGAGCACGCGGGTGAGCTCGTGCAGCAGGTGCACCCGGCCCCGCGCACCACGTTCCATCTGGAGCACGGTGAGTTCGTGCAGCGGGCGGACGCGGCCCCGCGCACCACGCTCCACCTGGAGCACGGTGAGCTCGTGCAGCGGGCGGACGCGGCCCCGCGCACCACGCTCCACCTGGAGCACGGTGAGCTCGTGCAGCGGGCGGACGCGGCCCCGCGCACCACGCTCCACCTGAAGCGCGGTGAGCTGGTGCAGAGGGCGGACGCGGCCAGGGGCGGAGGGCTCCTGGAGGACGCGACCTCGCTTCCGCTGGAGGACGCTCCGCTGCGGCGCGCGCTGGCGGCGGACGCGTCACGCCCGTTCTCGCTGGAGCAGGGGCCGCTCTTGCGCGCCTCGCTGTACGCCCACGCTGGCGGCGGACAGGTGCTGCTGCTCGCGGCGCACCACCTCATCCTGGACCTGTGGTCGCTGGCGCTGCTCGCGGAGGAGCTGCACGGGCTCTACCCCGCGTTGAAGGAGGGACGGGACTCCGCGTCCCCCGCTCCGGCCCTGCGGCCGTCGGACTTCGCCCGCTGGCAGCGCCCGTTCCTGGAGGGCCCCGAGGGCGAGCGGCTGTTCGCGTACTGGCGCCAGCGGCTGGACGGCGTGCCGGACGCCCTGGAGCTGCCCACCGACCGCGCCCGTCCCCCGGTGCGCGCGTTCCGGGGCGCCGCGTGCACCTTCCGGCTGGATGCGGACCTGACGCGGCGGCTGCGCGCGCTGGCGCGTGAAGAGGGCACGACGCTGTTCTCGCTGCTGCTCGCCGCGTGGCAGGTCCTCCTCGCCCGACATGCGGGACAGGAGCGCTTCGCGGTCGGCTCGCCCGCGGCGGGGCGCACGCGCGCGGGGCTGGAGGACGTCGTCGGCTACCACGTCAATCCCGTGGCGCTGGTGGCGGACCTGTCCGGGGACCCGTCCTTCCGCGAGCACCTGGGCCGGGTCCGGCGCACGGTGCTGGAGGCGCTGGAGCACCAGGAGTTCCCCTTCCCCCTCCTCGTGGAACGGCTGCGGCGTCCGCGCGACGCGAGCCGGTCTCCGTTGTTCCAGGCGGTGTTCGCATGGGAGCAGCCGCACCGGCGCGAGGAGCTCACCCCGCTGGTGCTGGGCCTTCCTGGCGTGCGCGTGCGCTTCGCGGGTCTGGAGGCGGAGAGCGTGCCCGTGGAGCTGGGCACCGCGCAGTTCGACCTCGCGCTCCAGATGGCGGATGCGCCGAGCGGGTTGGACGGCGCGCTCCGCTACGACACGGACCTCTTCGACGCGGACACCGCCGGGCGCATGGTGGCGCGCTTCACGTGCCTGCTCGCGGGCATCGCGGCGGACGCGGACCAGCGCGTGTCGGCCCTACCGCTGCTGCCAGACTCGGAGCAGGAGCGCGTGCGCACGTTCAGCGCGGGGGCTCTGGCGCCCGCGTCCTTCACCCCCGTTCACCACGCCATCGCGTCCCACGCCGCGCTCGCGCCCGACACGCTGGCCATCGCATCGGACGGGCGACAGTGGACGTACGGAATGCTGGAGCGCCAGGCCCGCGTGCTCGCGCGAAGGCTGCGCCAGCTGGGCGTCGGTCCGGACGTGCGCGTCGGCGTGCTGATGCACCGCTCGCCCGAGCAGGTGCTGGCGCTGCTGGGCGTCCTCAAGGCGGGCGGCGCGTACGTGCCGCTGGATCCGGATGCACCGCGGGCGCGGTTGGAAGCACTGCTGGAGGACGTGGGCGCGGCGGTGGTGCTCACGACGCCGGAGCTGCGCTCACTTCTGCCTGCGTCCGCGCGGGTGCTGGACTACGTGACGGCCGCGGCCCACGACGTGCCGGACACCTCGCTGGACGTCACGCCCGACGAGGATCACCTCGCCTACGTCATCTATACGTCCGGCTCCACCGGGCGGCCCAAGGGAGTGCAGCTCACGCACGGCGGACTGGCCCACTTCGCGGGCTGGTACCAGCGGACCTTCGGGCTGTCGCCCTCGGCGCGGGCCACGCACCTGTCCACGCCGGTCTTCGACGCTTCCGTGCTGGAGGTGTGGCCCGCCCTCATCGCGGGCGCCAGCCTGCACCTGCCCGGCGATGACGTGCGCGCCATGCCGGAGCGGCTCGTCGCGTGGCTGGCCGCCGAGCGCATCACCCACACCTTCCTCACCACGGCCCTGGCGGAGGGCGTGCTCGGACAGGCGTGGCCCCAGTCGCTCGCGCTGCGCGAGCTGACCACCGGCGGTGACCGCCTGCACCGGCGGCCCTCCACGCGCACTCCCTTCCGCGTCACCAACCTCTACGGTCCCACCGAAGGCACCGTGGCCGCCACCTTCGCCCCGGTCGAGCCCGGGGACGTGGCGTCCGGCCTGCCCACCATCGGCCGGCCGCTGGACGGCGTGCGCGTGCACGTGCTCGACGCGGAGCTGCGGCCCCAGCCGCTGGGGGTCGCGGGCGAGCTGTGCATCGGCGGGCCGGGCGTGGCTCGGGGCTACCTGGACCGCCCCGACCTCACCGCCCGTGCCTTCGTGCCGGATCCCTTCAGCGCGGTCCCCGGCGCGCGCCTGTACCGGACCGGAGACCTCGCGCGCCTGTTGCCGGAGGGCGAGCTCCAGTTCCTGGGCCGGCTCGACCATCAGGTGAAGCTGCGCGGCTTCCGCATCGAACTGGGGGAGATTGAATCCGTCCTCCAGCGTCACCCGGACGTGCGGCAGTGCGTGGTCGCGGTGCGCGACGAGCCTCCCGCGGGCAAGCGCCTCGTCGCCTACGTCGTCGCCGCGCCGGACGCGGCGCTCGCCGGAGCCGCGCTGCGCGAGCACGTGCGCCGCGAGCTGCCGGAGGTGATGTGCCCCGCGGCCTTCGTGCTCCTGCCCGCGCTGCCGCTGACCCCCACGGGCAAGGTGGACCGTCAGGCCCTGCCCGCGCCCGAGCTGGAGCGCTCCACGTCCCCGGAGGACGCGGCGCCACGCACCGCCACGGAGCAGTCGCTCGCGGGCCTCTGGGCGGAGCTGCTCGGCGGGGCCGTGGGCCTGCACGAGGACTGGTTCGCGATGGGCGGCCACTCGCTGCTGGCCGCGCGGCTGCTCGCTCGAGTGCGCGAGGTGTTCGGGGTGGAGCTGCCCCTGCGCACGCTGTTCGAGGCGCCCACGGTGGCCTCGCTCGCCGCGCGCATCGACGGGGGCGTGCGCGCTCCGGCGCGAGGACCCACGCTGACGCACCGGACGGACCGCGCGCCGGAAGCGCCGCTGTCCTACGCGCAGGAGCGGCTGTGGTTCCTGGACCAGTTGGAGCCCGGCGACGCGCGCTACCACCTGCCCGCGGCGGTGCGCCTCCAGGGTCCGCTGGATGTCGCGGCGCTGCGCCGAGGCCTGGATGAAGTGGTCCGCCGCCACGAGGCGCTGCGCACCACCTTCTCCCAGCACCAGGGCCGCGCCGCTCAGCGCGTCCATGCGCACGTCCCCTTCGAACTGCCCGAAGTGGACCTGGGCAGCCTGTCCCCGGAGGCGCGCGACGCGGAGGTGCACCGGCTCGCGAAGCATGAGGCCCGCGCTCCGTTCCCGCTCGCCCAAGGTCCCCTGCTGCGCGGGCGGCTGCTGCGGCTGGGCCCTGACGAGCACGTGCTGCTGCTGACGCTCCACCACATCGTCGCGGATGGCGAGTCCGTCGCCGTGCTGCTGCGGGAGCTGGGCGCGCTGTACGCGGCGTTCTCCACGGGCGTCCCTCCGGCGCTCGCGCCGCTGCCGCTCCAGTACATCGACTTCGCGCTGTGGCAGCGGGAGTGGCTGGCGGACGGCGTGCTGGAGCGGCAGCTCGCGCACTGGAAGCAGCGGCTGGCGGGCGCCCCCGGCGTCCTGGAGCTGCCCACGGACCGGCCCCGGCCCGCGGTGCGGACACTCGCGGGCGGCCGTCACGCGGTCCATCTCCCGGCGGCGCTCGCCGGTGGACTCGCGGAGCTGGGCCGGCGCGAAGGCGCCACGCCGTTCATGACGCTGCTGGCGGCGTTCCAGACGCTGCTGCTGCGCTACACGGGCCAGGACGACCTCGTCGTGGGCTGCCCGCTGTCCAACCGCACGCGCGTGGAGACCGAAGGGCTCATCGGCTTCTTCGTCAACACGCTGCCCCTGCGCACGGACGCCTCTGGCAACCCCTCCTTCCGCCAGCTGCTGGGCCGGGTGCGCGAGTCCGTGCTCGCGGCGCACGAGCACCAGGACGTGCCCTTCGAGAAGCTGGTCGAAGCGCTCGCGGTGGAGCGCGACCTGGGCCGCACGCCGCTCTTCCAGGTCGCGTTCTCCTACCAGGACGCGCCCCTGCCCTCCCGCGCCCTCCAGGGGCTGCGCCTGACGCTCCTGGAGTCCGAATCCGCTCCGGCGAAGTTCGACCTGGACCTCGCGATGGAGCGCGGCGAGGACGGCGGGCTGACCGCGCGCTTCGAATACGACGCGGACCTCTTCGACGCGGCCTCCATCGCGCGCCTCGCGGGGCACTTCCAGGAGCTGCTGTCCAGCATCGCGGCGGATCCCGACGGCCGCGTGGGCGACCTGTCCCTGATGACGGCGGAGGAGCGGCACACGCTGCTCCACGGGTGGAACCCGCGCCCGGTGGCGCCGCCATCCCACGTCCCCGTGCACGCGCGCTTCGGGACCTGGGCGGAGCGCACGCCGGACGCGCTCGCGGTGGCCTTCGCGGGTGAGGCGCTCACCTACGGCCAGCTCGAAGCCCGCGCGAACCGGCTGGCCTGGCACCTGCGCGGCCTGGGCGTGGGGCCTGACGTGCCCGTGGCGCTCTGCCTGGAGCGTTCGACCGCGTTCGTCGCAGCGGCGCTGGGCGTGCTCAAGGCGGGCGGCGCCTACGTTCCGTTGGACCCTTCCGCGCCTCCGGAGCGGCTCCAGTCCATCCTGGAGGACGTCCGCGCGCCGGTGCTCCTGGCCTCGCGGAACACCGCCGCGCTGGCGCTTCCACCGGACTGCCGGTGTCTGCTCGCGGAGGACGGCTTCGGCGCCACCGGTGCGCCCGCGCACGCCCCGCCGGAGCTCACGGGTCCGCGCCACCTGGCGTACGTCATCTACACGTCGGGCTCCACCGGCCGCCCCAAGGGCGTGGAGCTGGAGCACGCGGGACTGGCCCACCTGGTGGACTGGCATCAGCGGACCTACGCGCTGACGCCGGAGGACCGCACGACCCAGGCCGCCGGGCCCGCGTTCGACGCCGCGGTGTGGGAGCTGTGGCCCACCCTCACTGCGGGCGCCAGCCTCCACATCGTGGAGGACGAGGTGCGCGGCGTGCCCTCGCGGCTCGTCGCGTGGCTCACCGATGAGCGCATCACCCGCTGCTTCCTGCCCACGCCGCTCGCGGAGGCGGTGCTCACGCAGCCGTGGCCCGCGAACGCGGCGCTGCGGACGCTGCTCACCGGCGGAGACCGGCTGCACCGGGGCGCGCCCGAAGGCACACCGTTCCAGTTGATCAACCACTACGGCCCCACGGAGTGCACGGTCGTCGCCACCAGCGGGCCCGTCTCCGCGGGCGCCGTGAACCCGCCCATCGGGCGCCCCATCGCGAACACCCAGGCCTACGTCCTGGACGCGCGCCAGCAACCCGTCCCCGTGGGCGTCCCTGGCGAGCTGTGGTTGGGCGGCCTGGGGCTCGCGCGCGGCTACCTGAACCGTCCGGAGCTCACCGCGCGCGCCTTCGTGCCCCACCCCTTCGACGCGCGCGACGGCGCCCGCATCTACCGCACCGGCGACCGGGTCCGCTTCCTGCCGGACGGGGCGCTCGAGTTCCTGGGCCGCGCCGACACGCAGGTGAAGCTGCGCGGCCTGCGCCTCGAACTGGGAGAGGTGGAGTCGCTCGCGCTGGAGCACCCCGCCGTGCGGCAGGCCATCGCGACGGTCCGCGAGGAGGGGCCCGGCGGCAAGCGGCTGGTGCTCCACGCGGTGGTGGCGCCGGGACAGGCGTGCACGGAAGGCGACCTCAAGGCCCACCTGCGCCGCCGGCTGCCGGAGTCCCTGGTCCCGTCCGCCATCCTGTTCCTGGACGCGCTCCCGCTCACCCTCAACGGGAAGGTGGACCGTCGCGCGCTGCCCGCGCCGGACGCCACGCCCCGCGCGGACGGTGTGGCCCCTCGCGACGCCACGGAGCAGCGGCTGGCGGACATCTGGACGGAGCTGCTCGGGGCTCCCCGGGTGGGCGTCCACGACGACTTCTTCGAGCTGGGCGGCAACTCGCTGCTCGCCACCCAGGTCATCTCGCGCGTGCGCGAATCCTTCGGCGTGGACGTGCCCCTGCGCAGCGCCTTCGAGGCGCGCACCGTGGCCGCGCTCGCGCAGGTCGTCTCACGGCAGGCGGAAGTCCGGAAGCAGCCCCTCCTCACGGCGCGCGCGCCAGATGAGGCGCTGCCCCGGGTGGATGGGCTGTCCGAGGCGGAGCTGGACGCACTCATCGCTGAGCTCGAAAGCGGAGAAATCGAATCATGAGTGACGAGAAGCAGTCCTCCGCGTTGGAGGAGAAGCGCGCCCGCGCCCGGGCCCTCATCCAGCAGCGCGCGGCGAAGCCCCGGGCCTTGCCGCCCTCCTTCGCCCAGCAGCGGCTGTGGTTCCTGGATCGGCTGGAGCCGGGCAGCCACCACTACGGCATCCCCTTCGCCGTGCGCCTCAGCGGAACGCTGGAACGCGGCGCCCTGGAGAAGAGCTTCCAGGAGATCGTCCAGCGCCACGAATCCCTGCGCACGACCTTCCAGGCCCGCGAGGGCGAGGCCGTGCAGGTCGTGGGGCCCGCGCCCGAACTACCGCTGCACGTGGTGGACCTGGGCGGGATGGACGCGCGGGAGACCGCGCGCCGGGTGCGGGAGCTGACCGCCGAGGACGTGGCCGCGCCCTTCGACCTGGAGCGCGGTCCGTTGATCCGCTGGAAGCTGCTGCGCCTGTCGGACGCCGAGCACATCCTGCTGCTGTCGATGCACCACATCGTCTCCGACGGCTGGTCCATTGGCGTGTTCGTGCGCGAGCTGGCCGCGCTGTACGCGGCCTTCCTCCAGGGCGCGCCCTCGCCGCTCCCGCCGCTCACGGTGCAGTACTCCGACTTCGCCCGCTGGCAGCGCGACTGGCTCCAGGGCGACGTGCTGGAGGAGCAGCTCGCGTACTGGCGCGCGCACCTGGCGGACGCGCCCACCGCGCTGGGCCTGCCCACGGACCGGCCGCGTCCTCCGGCCCAGACCTTCCGCGGCACGCAGCTGCCCCTGGGCGTGTCCCCGGCCGTCACCGCCGCGCTGAACGTCCTGTCCCGTCAGGAGGGGGCCACGCTGTTCATGACCCTGATGGCCGCGTGGCTGGTGCTGCTCCAGCGCTACACGCGACAGGACGACCTCGTCGTCGGTACGCCCATCGCCAACCGCAACCGCGCGGAGACCGAGGGCCTCATCGGCTTCTTCGTCAACACGCTGCCCCTGCGCACGAACCTCTCCGGCGACCCGCGCTTCACGGACCTGGTGGGCCGCGTGCGCGAGACGGCCCTGGGCGGCTTCGCCCACCAGGACGTCCCCTTCGAGAAGCTGGTGATGGACCTGCGCGTGAAGCGGGACCTGAGCCGCTCGCCGCTCTTCCAGACGATGTTCGTCCTCCAGAACGCGCCGCTCCAGCCGCTGGCGCTCCCGGGGCTCACGCTGACGAACCTGGACCTGGAGACGGACACCGCCAAGTTCGAGCTCACCCTCACGCTGGTCGAGACGTCGGGCGCGCTGACGGGCTGGCTCGAATACAACACGGACCTCTTCGACGCCTCCACCGCGGACCGGCTGGCGCGGGCCTACGAGCGCCTGCTGGACGGCATCGCGGCGGATCCGCTGCGCCACCTCTCCGCGCTGCCGCTGCTGGACGCGGCCGGCCGCCAACAGGCGCTGGCGTCCTTCCACCCGCCCGCGGTGCCGCTGTCTCCGCGCGCCCTGCACGTCCTCTTCGAGGAGCAGGCACGGCGCACGCCGGAGGCCATCGCGGTGGAGTGCGAGGACGACCTCCTCACGTACGCGGAGCTGGAGCGCCGGGCCAACCGGCTCGCGCACCTGCTGCTCGCATCCGGCCTGGAGCCCGAGGAGCGCGTGGCGTTGTGCCTGCCCCGCTCGACGGAGGTGCTGGTGGCGATGCTCGCGGTCATGAAGGCCGGCGGCGCCTTCGTGCCGATGGACGCCGGAGCCCCCACGCAGCGGCTGGCCCTGATGGTCGCGGAGTGCCGCGCCCGCTATGTGCTCGCGCCCGCCTCGCTCGCGGTCAAGCTGCCGGTGCCGCCGGAGGCGCGCCTGGAGCCCGGCGCGTGGCGACAGGAAGGCCTGCCCCAGACGCCTCCCGCGCGGACCGTCCACCTGGAGCAACTGGCCTACGTGGTGCACACCTCCGGCTCCACCGGCGTGCCCAAGGGCGTGATGATCTCCCACGCGGGCATCGCCAACCGGATGCTCTGGGAACAGCACGCGCTGCCCATCGGGCCGGAGGACCGCGTCCTCCAGGTGGCCTCGTTCGGCTTCGACGCCTCCATCTGGGAGTTCTTCCGCGCGCTGCTCGCGGGGACCCGCGCGGTGATGGTGCGCGACGGCGCGCACCAGGACAGCCGCTACATCGCGGACCTCATGGCCCGGCGCGGCGTCACGCAGATGAACGTGGTGCCGTCGCTGCTGCGCGTGGTGCTGGAGGAGCCCCGCATGGCGGACTGCCGCGCGCTGCGCACGGTGGTCTGCGGAGGCGAGGCGCTGACGACGGACCTGGTGGACCGGCTGGCGGAGCACTCCTCCGCGACGCTCTTCAACTTCTACGGCCAGACGGAGGTGTCCATCGACGCCACGTGGTTCACCTGCGCGCCCGGCATGGCGCGCAAGGCGGTGCCGCTGGGCCAGCCGCTGGGCAACATGAAGATGCACGTGCTGGACGTGCGCGGACAGCCCGTCCCCCCGGGCGCGCCCGGCGAGGTGTACCTGGGCGGACCGGGCCTGGCGCGGGGCTACTTCCTGCGGCCGGACCTGAGCGCGGAGCGCTTCGTGCCGGACCCCTTCGGCCCTCCGGGCTCGCGCCTGTTCCGCACCGGCGACCTGGCCCGCCAGCTGCCGGACGGCGAGCTGGAGTTCCTGGGGCGCGGCGACCACCAGGTGAAGATCCGCGGCGTCCGCGTGGAGCTGGGCGAGATTGAAGCGGCGCTCCGTCAGCACCCCGCCATCCAGGACGTGGTGGTGCTCGCGCGCGAGCAGGCCGTGGAACCCGAGCCCCCCGCGCTGGACCCGCGCCTGCTCCCGCTGGAGCCGCCCCCGCGCGGCC
>NZ_RAWQ01000175.1:0-24053 GCF_003668965.1 Corallococcus sp. AB030 | reverse complement strand
GGGGAGAGGTGGGCTTCATCGAGGCGTCTCGGGGGGAAAGAGGCGGGAGCAACCGCGCGGCGTATACTCGCAACCCACGTGAGTTACGAGTTGGTCCTTCAGGCGCGGACCCAAGGCGCCCCCTTCGACATGGCCCGGGTGGACGCCCTGCTGGCGGCACGCCCGGGGACCGACCGCTCGGACGGTGTGCGCGAGTGGGACCTGGGGGTGGGCACCGTGGAGGTGCTGCCCCTGCGCGACGGCAAGCGGGTGGTGGGCGCGGAGCTGCGCGTGCCGCTGGTGGACGGTGAAGAGCTCATCCGCGAGGTCCTCACGGAGGCCGCCGGGCTGGCCCACCAGGCTCAGCTCCGGCTATTCGACCCGCAGCTGGGAGAGGTCCTCACGGGCTCCGCCACGGAGCGGGTGGTCGAGCAGTACCTGCGCACGGAGCACTACCGGCGCACCGCGAAGCCCATGGAGATCACCCCCGGCCTGGCGGAGGCAATGGACCGGGCCGAGCGGGTGCAGTCGCTGGGCCTGCCGTCCGAGCGCATGTCGCTGTCGTCGCGGCTGGTGCTCTTCGCGGTGGGCGGCTTCGCCCTCCTCTTCTTCGTGATGCGCTTCCTGATGGAGAAGCTCAACGGGGAGTGAGCCGGGGGGCGCCGGGGACCCTGGAGGGCGGAAGACACGGCGTGTCCGTCCAGCAATGAGCGCTGGAGTGAATCTGGCGTTAACGTGCCAGCGTGCTCAAGGCCCTCGTCATCGTCTGCATCCTGTTGCCCCTGGCGGAGCTGTACCTGCTGATTACCCTGGGGCATCACATCGGGTTGGGGTCCACGCTCGCGCTGCTGGCGGTCTCCGCCGTGCTGGGGAGCCTCATCGCCCGGAGGCAGGGCGAGAAGGTGTTCCGCAACTGGCGCGAGGCCATGGCCGGCGGCGGCGTGCCCGAGGAGGGCCTGCTCAACGGCGTGCTGGTGATGGTGGGCGGCGCGCTGCTCATCGCGCCGGGGTTCATCTCGGACCTGATGGGGCTCTCGCTGATGGTGCCGCCGGTGCGCCGCTGGGTGACGGCGCGGGTGCGCCGCTCGCTGGAGAAGACGCTGCGGTCGGGCACCGTGCGGTTCACGCAGGTCGGGCCTGTTCCGGGAGTGGATCCGTTCGAGGAAGCCCGGCGCTTCGACGAGCAGGAGACGCCCGCGAAGGTGGAGCCCTCGCCCTCGGAAGAAGGCCCCGCCACCTTCCGCCGCCCCCGGAGCGAAGGGGGCGAGGTGGACGCGGAGTTCACCAGCGACGAGGAACCCCGGGGCTGACGGGTACGCGCTGGGGCGAGCCGTTCCAGCGAGGTGTCACGGGCGTGGGAGCCGGCATGGGCGCGGGGGCCTTCGCGGGGGCGCCGGGCTCGGGTTCGGCGGACATGCCCAGGGCGATGCGGGCCTCGGTGGCGTAGCGGCCGTTGGGGAACTCGCGGAGGTACTGGCGGAACTCGTCCTCCGCGTCCGCGGGCAGGTGCTGCCTGTTGAGGCAGCGGCCGCGCAGGATGCGGGCCTGTTCGCGGTGGTTCGTGCGAGGGCTGGCGGCGGCGATCTCCCCCAGTCCCACGAGGAACTGCCCGCACGTGGTGGGGGCCGTCTGCACCTTGGCGTAGCCGAGGAAGCGCTCGTCGGAGTCGTCCGACATCAGTCCGCCCGGAACGAGCGCTCCCAGCGTCTTGCGCTTGCGCGGCTCCGCGGGCGTGGCCGGAGCCATGGAGGGAGCCTGCACGGCGCCCGGCACGGGCGCGGAGGACGCGAGCGAACCCGCTGAAGCGCCAGGGTAGGGCGCGAAGTCGTCAGACGGGGTGGGCTCGCGCGGATGCACGGCCTGGGGAATCTCCGTGTTGGGAGCGTGCGCCTGGGCCAGGGCCTCGCCTGGCGAGGGCACCGCGGGGGCCTGGGCGACGGCGGTGCGAGGCGCCTCGGGAGCCGGAGCATCAGGCGTCTTCTGGGCGACGGCCTGCGACGGCGTGGCGTTGTTCTCCCCGGGCTGAGCATCAGGCGTCTTCCGGGCGACGGCCTGCGATGGCGCGGCGCTGTTCTCCCCGGGCTGAGCCTCGGGCGCCTTCTGGGCGACGGCCTGCGACGGCGCGGCGTTGTTCTCCCCGGGCTGAGCCTCGGGCGCCTTCTGCGCGACGGCCTGCGACGACGAGGCCTTGTTCTCCCCGGGCGGGGTGCCGGGCGTCTTCTGGGCGACGGCCTGCGACGGCGCGGCGTTGTTCTCCTCGGACGGAGTGCCGGCCGCGGGCGTGCGCGCCTCCGCGGGTGTGTCGCGGGTGGCAACAAACGGGCTCACTTCGACGCGTGACGGTCCCTTCTTCGCGGGCACGACGCTCGCGACCACGGCACCGGGCTCCGCGGCCCGCAGGTCCCGGAACGCCTGCCGGTCTCCGGCGGAGAGCGCGCGAGGCTTCAAGGTTTCACCCGTGCCCGCGAGCTCCACGCGCTCGCCCGCGTCCACGAAGCGCGGAGGCTGCCCCTCCGCGTCCACGCGCACGCGTCCTTCGAGCACCGCCACCGCGGCTCCGGCCGCCGTGCGCTCCACGGAGAAGACCGTCCCCACGACGGACACCCGCAGGCCCGCGGACTCCACGAGGAACGCGTCGCGCCGCGCATGCGAGGCATTCACGGACAGCCGTCCCTGCTGGACGGTCAGGTGCACGGCGTTCGACTCCGCGCGGGCAAACACCACGTCCGAGCCCGCCGACAGACGCACGCGGCTCTCATCCGGAAGCCGCAGCACGGCCGACGCCTTCGGAGGCGTCCGCACCGCCATGCCCGAGCGCAGCCGCATCCCGGCCGCCAGCGCATGTTCCGCACCGGTGGCCTCCCGCACCACCGCGCCGGTGACGCGCTCCGCCTCCGTGGTGGACGCAGCCTCCGAATGCGCCGCGACCGCTTCCTGCTTCGCGGGCGCCACCTCTGGACGGGCCGCGACCGCTTCCTCCGTCGGAGCGTGGGAATCCTTCGTGCCGGAAACCGCCTTCGAAGGAGGAGTCCGCACCGCGACGGGCGTCGTGTTCCCATCCTGCTTCCAGCGCGCCCCACCCAGCCACACCACCAGCGCGACGGCGCAGGCCCCCGCGAGCGTCATCGCCCAGGGCGACAGGAACCGCCGCTCGGGCACCGCCATCCGCTTCGCCGCGGCTGCCTTCAGCTTCGCCCCCGTCTCCTCCCACCGCACGGAGGGCTCCACCGAGCGCGCCGTGTGCAGCATCGCCCGGGCCTCCACCACGCGCTGCCACTCCGCCGCGCACGCGGCGCACTCCGCCACGTGCGCCTCCACCCGGGCCTTGCCGGCGGCATCCAGCTCGCCCGCGGCCAGCGCCCACAGGGCCTGTGTCTCATGACCGGCCATGGGAGCCTCCCACCGGCCGGGCGACGACCAGACGCTGCATGGCTTCGGTGAACTCCAATCTCGCGTGGTGCAGGCGGCTGCGCACGGTGTTGGGAGAGCTTCCCACGGCGAGGGCAATCTCGTCCGGGCTCATGCCGCACAGCTCGGCGTAGACGAAGACGATGCGCTTCTTGGGCTTGAGCTTCTCCAGCGCCGCCTCCACCAGCCGGGCGGCCTGACGACGCTCCGCGGCGCGCTCCGGGTCCTCCCCCGTCGCCACCATCTCCGGCGGGTCCGCGAAGGAGTCCTCCGGCCGGCGCCGCTTCCACCTCAGATGGCTGAGCGCCACGTTGGCGCACACCCGATAGAGGAACGTCTTGAAGCGAGACTCCCCCCGGAAGCCCTTCACCGCCGTGAGCAGCCGCAGGTAGGTCTCCTGAAGGAGGTCATCCACCTCCACGCGGTTTCCCACCAGGTGGCGCAGGGTGCGCGCCGCGTCCAGCTTGGTGGCCTCGTAGAGCTGCTCGAAGGCGGTCAGGTCCCCCTGCTGGACCCGCTGGACCAGGAGCCGCAGGCGGGCCTCGTCCGCGGAAGCCGGGCCACGCGCGTCCGCCACGTCCACGCCGGACTCCGGCGGGACCGCGGACGCCCACGTGCGCGCTCCTCGGCTGAACACCAGGCCTTCTCCTTCAGGGCGACGCCGGACGTCCCCTTCCTCCAGGAACGCCCTCCAGTCTGTAGTGGTGGTCCAGACGAGCACACTGCCTCCGTGCCCCTGGGTCTCCGGAGAGACGAAAAAAGATCAAAATTATTTGATCAATCTGGCCCCCTCTTGCGTCGAAGGCTCTCGAAATCGGATGACCCCCCCGGTGGCCGGTCCGGACCCATCCCCTTCTTTGGAGCCCCCACTCATGAGGAACATCACGCTTCGCGGCACATTGGTCGTGCCGTTCCTTGCGCTGTTAGGCCTGCTGTCGGGTTGCATCCTGGAGACGAACGGCGGCGGGTACTGGCCCGACGACGACTACGACTCCAGCTACGGCTGCTCCACCACGTCCGACTGCGGCTCGAACCAGTACTGTCACTCCGGTAGCTGCTGGGACCTGAACTCCGACTCCAAGAACTGCGTCTACTCCAGCGAGTGTCCCGGCACGCAGATGTGCATCAACGGCTGGTGCGCCCAGTCGTGCTACCGCGACTCGGAATGTGGCGCGAACGGCCGCTGCAAGGACAACTTCTGTACCTCCTCCGGCACCAAGCCGGACGCGGGCACCACGGACGGCGGCACCAAGCCGGATGCCGGCACCAAGCCGGACGCGGGCTCGGACGGCGGCACCAAGCCGGACGCGGGCACGGACGGCGGCACCAAGCCGGACGCGGGCTCCGACGCCGGCACCGCGGTCTGCCGGGTCAACTCTGACTGCGGCGCGGACCACTACTGCATCAACGGCGCGTGCCGTCAGCAGTGCGACAGGGACGACAAGTGCGGCCCGGGTGGCCTGTGCGTCCAGGGCCTGTGCCAGAAGCCGCCGACGGACCCGAACGCGTGCACCACGGAGGCCCAGTGCCCCTCGGGCCGCGACTGCGTGAACGGCCAGTGCCGTGCGCCCTGCTCCTCCACGACGGAGTGCTCGGCGGACACCAAGTGCGAAGTGGGCTACTGCCTGCCCATTCCGTCCGGCGGCCAGTGCACGGCGAACTGCGAGTGCCCGGCGGGCCAGGTCTGCAACAGCGGCCAGTGCAAGTCGCCGCAGCCGGACCCGGGCCAGGCGTGCCTCGCCAACTGCGACTGCCCCTCCGGTCAGGTGTGCACGAGCGGCTACTGCAAGGCGCCGGTGCCGGACGCGGGCTCGGGCAGCAACTGGTCCTGCACGGTGAACTGCGAGTGCCCGTCCGGTGAGGTCTGCACCAGCGGAAAGTGCAAGCTGCCTCCGCCGCAGCCGTCGAACGACGCGGGGACGTCCGGCACCGTGTGCCGCGCCAACTGCGAGTGCCCGGCGGGCCAGGCCTGCAACAGCGGCCAGTGCAAGCCGGTGAACCACGGCTCCGGCAAGGTCTGCCAGGCCAACTGCGAGTGCCCGTCCGGCGAGCGCTGCCAGGACAACGTCTGCTGGCTGTAGCCGTCAGCGGATGAAGCTCACCGCGAGGGGGCCACCATGCGCCAGCATCGGTGGATCTCCTTGCGGTGGAAGTCCTCGGGGATGGAGCGGGGGGTGATTTCCTCCACCTGCGCCATGTCCCGGGTCGCGGAGTCCTTCAGTTCGAAGCCCAGGAAGTTGGTGGAGAAGTAGAGGACGCCTCCGGGGGCCATGAGCGCCCGGAGGTGTTCCATCATCCGCACGTGGTCGCGCTGCACGTCGAAGTTCCCCGACATCTTCTTCGACGTGGAGAACGACGGCGGGTCGCAGACGATGAGGTCGTACTTGTCGTCCCCGTGCTTCGCCTGGTCCTCCAGCCACGCCTTCGCGTCCGCGCGGATGAGCACGTGGCGCGGATCCGCCAGGCCGTTGAGGACCAGGTTGTCCTCCGCCCAGTCCAGGTACGTGTTGGACAGGTCCACGCTCACGCTGCCCGCCGCGCCGCCCGCCGCCGCGTACACGGTGAACGCGCCGGTGTAGGCGAAGAGGTTGAGGAAGTGCTTCCCCTTGGCCTCGCTGCGCACGCGGGCGCGGGTGTTGCGGTGGTCCATGAAGAGGCCGGTGTCCAGGTAGTCGCCCAGGTTCACCCAGAACTTGAGGCCCTGCTCCTCCACCACCAGCCGCTCGCTGCCCTCTCCCACGCGGCCGTACTGCGAGCGGCCCCAGGGCTGGGGCGTGTGCGTCTTCACGGACGTGCGCTCGGGCGGCACGCCCAGCACGGCGGTGACGGCGGCGAGCACCTCCGCGCGGTCCGCGTCCGCGTTCGCGCCCTTCGCGTGGGCCTTGCGGCGCGGGAACTCCACGACGTGGGCGTGGTCGCCGTAGACGTCCACGGCGTAGGAGTACTCGGGGATGTCCCGGTCATAGACGCGGAAGGCGGTGAGCCCCTGCGCGCGGGCCCACTTGCGCAGGCGCTTCGCGTTCTTGCGCAGGCGGTTCTCGAACATGCCCGCGCCCTGCGTCTCCTGATTGCCTTCGTCCGCCATGGCTCCCCTCATATTGCAGGCCGCCCCGGGGGCGGGGGAAAACCACGGCCCATGAGCGTGCGCGTCGAGAAGAACGGCCCCGTCACCACCGTCATCCTCCACCGGCCGGAGGTCCGCAACGCGGTGGATGCCGACACGGCGCGCGAGCTGGCGGACGCCTTCCGTGCCTTCGACGCGGACCCCGACGCGCGCGTGGGCGTCCTGTACGGCGACGCGGGCACCTTCTGCGCGGGCGCGGACCTGAAGGCCGTGTCGGAAGGGCGCCTGCTGCGCCTGGAGCCGGACGGCGACGGGCCCATGGGGCCTTCGCGCATGCGCCTGTCCAAGCCGGTGGTGGCGGCCATCAGCGGCCACGCGGTGGCGGGCGGCCTGGAACTGGCGCTGTGGTGCGACCTTCGCGTGGCGGAGGAGGACGCGGTGCTGGGCGTCTTCTGCCGGCGCTGGGGTGTGCCACTCATCGACGGAGGCACCGTGCGCCTGCCCCGGCTGATTGGCCTGTCGCGCGCCCTGGACCTCATCCTCACCGGCCGCCCCGTGTCGTCTGCCGAGGCGCTGGGCATGGGCCTGGTCAACCGCGTGGTGCCGAAGGGCGAGGCCCGGAGCGCCGCGGAGGCCCTGGCCGCTCAAGTCGCCGCCTTCCCCCAGGCCTGCATGAACGCGGACCGGGCCTCCGCCTATGCCCAGGGCGACCTGGCCTTCGAAGACGCGATGCGCCAGGAGTTCCAGGGCGGGGTGAAGGTGCTCCAGTCGGAGTCCATCCCGGGGGCCACGCGCTTCGCGAAAGGAGCGGGCCGGCACGGCCGCTTCGAGTAGGACGACTCCGGAGCAGGCTGGGAACGCTGCGCGGCCGGTGGGACTGTGTTAGTTCGCGAAGCCATGCGCTTCGACACGCTCGCCATCCACGCCGGCCAGGAGCCGGATCCCACCACCGGCGCCATCATGACGCCCGTGTACCTGACCTCCACCTACGTCCAGGACGGACCGGGGGAGCACAAGGGCTACGAGTACAGCCGCACGCAGAACCCCACGCGCAAGGCGCTGCAGGACTGCCTGGCCGCGCTGGAAGGCGCGAAGTACGGCGCCGCGTTCGCGTCCGGCCTGGCCGGCACGGACATGCTGATGCACATGCTGGAGGCCGGTGACCACGTCATCGTCTCCGACGACGTGTACGGCGGCACCTTCCGCATCTTCGACAAGGTGTTCAAGCGCTCCGGCCTGAACTTCTCCTTCGTGGACCTCTCCAAGCCGGAGAACTTCGAGGCGGCCATCACCCCGAAGACGAAGATGGTCTGGGTGGAGACGCCGACGAACCCGATGCTCAAGCTCATCGACCTGGCGCGCATCGCCGAGGTCGCCAAGAAGCGCGGCATCATCTCCGTCGCGGACAACACGTTCATGACGCCGTACTTCCAGAAGCCGCTCGACCTGGGCTTCGACGTCGTGGCGCACTCCACGACGAAGTACCTGAACGGCCACAGCGACGTGGTGGGCGGCTTCGTCTGCACCAGCCGCGATGACATCGCCGAGCGGATGTACTTCCTGCAGAACGCCGTGGGCGGCGTGTCCGGCGCCTTCGACAGCTTCCTGGTGCTGCGCGGCGTGAAGACGCTGCACGTGCGCATGGACCGCCACGCGCAGAACGCGATGAAGGTGGCCCAGTACCTGTCCACGCACAAGCAGGTGAAGAAGGTCACCTACCCGGGCCTGGAGACGCATCCGCAGTACGCGCTCGCGAAGCAGCAGATGACCGGCTTCGGCGGCATGCTGACGTTCGACATCCACGGCGGCCTGGAGGCGGCGCGCACCTTCCTCAAGACGGTGAAGGTCTTCGCCTGCGCCGAGTCCCTGGGCGGCGTCGAGTCCCTCATCGAGCACCCCGCCATCATGACCCACGCCTCCGTCCCCAAGGAGATGCGTGAGAAGCTGGGCATCCTGGACGGCTTCATCCGCCTGTCCGTCGGCATCGAGGACGCGCAGGACCTCATCGACGACCTCGCGCAGGCGCTCGACCGCGTGAAGTAGTCCCCGGCGCTCGCTCGCGCTCCAGGCGGCCTGGCCTGCCCTCCGGGGCAGGGGGAATGTTGGTTGGTACACAACGTTTCCGGCGCGATGCGTAACCGACTGCTTGGCCCCACCTGCCTCCTGGGCGCGTGGCTCGCGACTGGCTGCGAGTCTCCGCCCGTTCCCACTGACTCCGACGTTCCTCCGGCCGCGCTGCCGGAGTCGCTCTCCGCGTCCAACTGCAATCAGCTCGTCACGAAGACGGTGACGGCCAGCGGTGACGACGGCAACGTTCCCGGCAACACGCAGGACGACAACCTCTCCACGCGCTGGAGCGCGCAGGGGACGGGCGTCTGGCTCCAGATGGACCTGGGCTCGGCGCAGACGCTCACGGGCACCACCATCGCGTGGCACCGGGGCAACGAGCGCCAGAACCACTTCATCGTCTCCACGTCCACCGACGGCGGCACCTTCACCCAGGCGTACGCGGGTGACAGCGCGCTCAATGCGTCCGCGCAGACGGTGGCGTTCTCCTCGCGCAGCGCGCGCTACGTGCGCATCACCGTCAACGGCAACACGGTGAACGACTGGAACTCCATCGCGGAGGTCCGTGCGTGCGCGGCCAGTGCGCCGCCGTCCTCCAGCGACTCCGGCCCCACGCTGCCGCGCCTGCCATACCTCCAGAGCGTGAAGCAGACGTCCGCCATCGTGGCCTTCCGCACCGCGAGCACCTGCAACCCCACGGTGCGCTACGGCGAGGGCACCAGCCTCACGTCCTCCGTCAGCGCGGGCATGTCCGGCACGCGCCACGCGGTGAAGCTGGACGGCCTGTCCGCGGGCCGCACCTACGGCTACGTGGTGGAGGCCTGCGGCAGCAAGACGGGCCTGCGCGGGTTCCAGACGTCCACGACGTCCTCGGCCACCAAGGCGCACTTCACCGCGATGGGTGACTTCGGCACCGGCGGCAGCATGCAGGCGAAGGTGATGGCGGTGATGAACACGCCGCAGTGGCGCTCGGAGCTGCTGCTGGCCCTGGGCGACAACGCGTACCCGAACGGCACGGACGCGGAGTTCCAGGAGCACCTCTTCAAGCCCATGGCCGGGCTGCTGCGCGAAGTGCCCATGTTCGCCACTCCCGGCAACCACGAGTACGTGACGAACCAGGGGCAGCCCTACCTGGACAACATGTACCTGCCGGCCAACAACCCACAGGGCTCCGAGCGCTACTACTCCTTCGACTGGGGCCCGGTGCACTTCATCTCCCTGGACTCCAACTGCGCGGTGGGCCTGGCGTCCGCGGACCGGTGCACGCTGGCGGCGCAGAAGGCGTGGGCGGAGTCGGACCTGGCCGCGAACACGCGTCCGTGGACGGTGGCCTTCTTCCACCACCCGTCGTGGTCCAGCGGCGAGCACGGCTCGCAGCTCACCATGCGCCGCCAGTTCGGCCCGTTGTTCGAGAAGTACGGCGTGGACCTGGTGCTCACCGGGCATGATCACGACTACGAGCGCAGCAAGCCCATGTACGGCGACAACGTGGCCTCCGGCACCCAGCGCGGCATTCCGTACCTGGTGGTGGGCAGCGGCGGCGCCACGCTGAGGCCCTTCGCCACCAGCCAGCCCGCGTGGACCGCGCTGCGCGACAACCAGGCCTACGGCTTCCTGGATGTGACGGTGGACGGCGGCACGCTCACCGCGCGGCTGATCACCTCCAGCAACACCGTGCGCGACACGCTGACGCTCAAGAAGACGTTGGCCAAGGCTTCGGTCCGCGGCGTCCAGGCCAGCGCGCTGGAGGCGGATGAAGCCGCGGCGGAGGAGGCGCACGACACGCCGCCGGGCCCCACGGACGACCGCGCGGAGCCGGCCTTGCGTGGCCCCGTTCCGCCCGCGGACACGCCGGAGTCCGTGGCCGACCCTGAAGAGCCGCTTCCGCAGTAGCCGCGAGACCCGCCGGAGGGTAGGGAAGGGCTGAACCGCCGGCGGGCCCGGCACCCACAGAAGGGACACCATGCGCTACTTCGAGGACTTCCCCGTCGGCGAAATCATGGAGCGGGGGCCGTACGTGGTGACGCGCGAGGAGATCATCGCGTTCGCGCGCCAGTTCGACCCCCAGCCCTTCCACATCGACGAGGACGCCGCCGGCAAGAGCATCTACGGCGGCATCATCGCCAGCGGCTGGCACACCGCCGCCATCTGCCACAAGCTCATGGTGGAGGGCCTGCTGGGCCAGGCCGCCGGCATGGGTTCGCCGGGCCTGGACGAGCTGCGCTGGAAGAAGCCGGTGCGCCCCGGTGACTCGCTGCGGATCCGCATCGAGACGCTGGAGGCGAAGCCCTCCACGAGCAAGCCGGACCGCGGCGCGCTCAAGCTGCGCCTGGAGGTCGTGAACCAGAATGGCGAAGTGGTGATGACGGAGCTGGCCAACGCCCTCTTCGCTCGCCGCCCTCCGTCCCCCTGACGGTTCAGCCCCTTTTTCCGCGCCGGGGAACCCACACTTTGAGTTCCGGGGCTGACCTGGGTTACCAATACGCCCAAAGGAGAAGCCCATGTCCAACACCAATGAGGTCGTTCCTCCTCCGGCGCCCAGCCGGCTGAAGCGTCCCGTGGAAGTGGTGCGCGCGGAGCTGCTGGCGGATGCCGACGTGCAGCAGCAGGCGGAGATGCTGAAGATCCCCGTCGCGCAGTACGTGGAGAAGATCCTCGACTACGCCATCCACCCGGACAAGCCGCCCCAGCTGGAGATCATCCCCGACGAGGAGCTGAAGGCGCGCGACCCGAAGATCCCCACGGTGGAGGAGATTGGCACCCACCTGCAGAAGATCATCGACGGGGAGATCGCCATCAGCCCCGCCCAGCAGCGCGACGGCTTCAGCAGCGACAAGAGCCACGAGCAGCGCTACAGCGCCGCGCTGGGTGCCACCGCCAAGCCCGGCCAGACCGTGGCCCCCAAGCCCGGGACCGCCGTGGATCCGGCGGAAGCCAAGAAGGGCCCCATCCGGGGCTGAAACGTCCCTCCAAGGCCCTGGAATCACAGGGCTTTGGGGTGGGTCACTCGGATAATCCCGGAACCGGAAACTTCTCCGGCGTTCCTCCGAGAATCCCACTGTCAGTCTCACTTCGAGGGCCCGCGCGGCCCTCCACGAAAAGGATCAGACCATGGGTGGCATCGGCAAGGCTCTCGGCAAGGTGATGGACATCGTCAAGCCGTTCGTGTCGGCGGTGAACCCGCTGCTCGGCGCGGCGATGGGCTTCGCCAGCGGTCTGATGCAGGGCAAGAACCCCCTCCAGGCGCTGCTGGGCGCGGCCACCGACCTCATCCCGGGCGGCGGCGTGCTCAAGAACGCGCTGGGGGCCTTCGCCGGCTCCGGCCTGATGGACGGCGCGGGCGGCAACAGCCTGCTGTCCGGCGCGCTGAACCTGGCGAAGGGCAAGAGCAAGGTCACCGACATCGTCGGCGACCTGTTCAAGGCCACCAAGAGCAACCCGCTCACCAACCTGGGCATGAACAACGCGACCGAGCTCGCCGCCCAGAAGATGTCCACGTTCCTGTCCTAGTCCATGAAGCCCGTCCGCTTCGACCCCAAGGTCCACCACGAACTGCTCAACCTGTGGCGCAAGCCGTGGGATGAGACGATGACGCCGGAGGCCCTGCCGGAATACGGCTTCGTGGTGCCGGAGAAGGCGGCGGGCTTCCTGTACCGCACGGACAGCTCGGTGGCGCTGATTGAAGGCATCATCGCCGCGCCCGGGCTGACCAAGGAGGACCGCAACGAAGCCGTCAACGCCATCGTCGCCGCCGTCCGCGACGAGGCCCGGAAACAGGGCTTCAAGCTGCTCCTCGGCTACTCGCAGCTGGACGCCATCAAGAACCGCGCGGAGCGCTTCGGCTTCATGCACGTGGGGCCGGGCTACCACATGGTGGCCCTGGACCTGACGAAGCCGGACCCCGCGGGACTCTGAAGAACCCGCAGCACCGCTTGAGAAACACGACGGGCCCGAAGGGAGGATGTCCTCCTCCTTCCGGGCCCGCGGTGTTTCAGGCGCTCGCGCCCGCGGCCTTAAGCGGCGGTGCGGTGCAGGTGGTCGATGAGGTCGATCTTCGTGACGATGGCGATGACGGTCTCGCCGTCCTTCACCACGGCCACGTTGTCGCGCGCGAAGATTTCACGCAGCCGGTCGATGCTGGCGTCGGCGGACACGGCGCCCTGGAGCGGGGCGACGATGGGGTCGATGGCGTCCTGGAACTTCACCTTGTTGGCGACCAGGGCGTTGAGCAGGTCGTACTCGTGCACCATGCCCACGGCGCGCCCGTCGTCGGACACCACGGGCATCTGGCTGATGCCATTGCTGCGCATGGTCTCCACCACGTGGTCCACGCGGTCACCGCGCTTGGCCGTCTTCAGGTCGCGGGGCTTCGCGCCGATGATGTCGCGCACCGTGCCGGCGCCCTTCTCCTGCATGAAGCCGTTGTCGCGCATCCACTCATCGGAGTGGAACTTGCTGATGTAGCTGCTGCCGGAGTCCGGGAGGACGACCACGATGGTCTTCCCCTTGCCGACCTCCTTCGCCAACTGCACCGCCACGTGCACCGCCGCGCCGGACGAGCCGCCCGCGAAGATGCCCTCTTCGCGCGCGAGGCGGCGAGCGGCGTTGAAGCACATGCGGTCATCGACCTGGCGCACGTCGTCCACGACCTTGAAGTCCATGGCGCCGCAGAGCATGTCCTCGCCAATGCCCTCGACCTTGTAGACGTGCGGCTCGGTGAGCTTGCCCGTCTTGAAGTAGCCCTCGTAGACGGAGCCTTCCGGATCCACGCCGACGTTCTTCAGGCCGGGGATCTTCTCCTTGAGGTACTTGCCGGCGCCGCTCATGGTGCCGCCGGTGCCCAGGCCGGACACGAAGTAGTCGAACTTGCCTTCGGTCTGCTGGAAGATCTCCGGACCCGTCGTGTGGTAGTGGGCCTCGATGTTGTCCGGGTTGTGGTACTGGTTCAGCATGAACGCGCCGGGCGTCTCCTTGGCCAGGCGCTTGGACGTCTCGTAGTAGCTGCGAGGGTCCTCCGCCGGAACGTTCGTCGGCGTGACGACGACCTGGGCGCCCATGGCCTTCAGGCGGTTGATCTTCTCCAGGGACATCTTGTCCGGCATGGTGAAGATGCACTTGTAGCCCTTCACCGCCGCGGCCAGCGCCACGCCCATGCCGGTGTTGCCGGACGTGTTCTCCACGATGGTGCCGCCGGGCTTGAGCTTCCCCTCCCGCTCGGCCTTTTCGATGATGTAGAGCGCCATGCGGTCCTTGATGGACGCGCCGGGGTTCATGAACTCGCACTTCACGAGCACGGTGGCGTCGTTCGGACCGACGAGCTTGTTGAGCTTCACCAGCGGCGTGTGGCCAATGGCGGTGAGGATGTTCTGTTGGATGTCCATCGTGCGTGGCTTCCCGAAAAAAGTGAGGGTCGGGGCCTTATATGTGCTCCGCCCTGTCAGGGGGAACATGCCCGAAGGCACGGCCCTTCCTGACGCAGGATGCCGCGACCGTGTGGGGGCTTCCTGGGGCTCCTCGTCGCGTAGGCGACAGGGCAGGCGGCCGCCGGACGCGAGGCCCACGCGGGCTTTGACCCGCCGCGCCGTGCCTCCGATACTCGCGGGCGTCTTTCCCTTCCCCCTCTGGAGTACCCGCCCCCCATGGAACTTGAGGCCGCCCTTCGCGACCAGGTGGGACAGGCCATTGGCCGTCCCGTCCCCGATGCCCCCATCAAGAAGTTGAAGGGCGACGCGAGCAACCGCTCCTACTACCGCGTCGGCAGCGCCCCGGAGAGCTGGGTGCTGATGGTGATGCCGCCGGACGCGACGAAGAAGAGCGAGGAGGCCACCAAGGGCGAGCCCCCGAAGGAGCTGCCCTTCGTCAACGTGCACCGCTACCTGGAGAAGCTGGGTGTGCGCGTGCCGCGAATCCTCCGCTACGACGAGCCCGCCGGCATCATGGTGCTGGAGGACCTGAGCGACATCACCTTCGAGTCCGCGCTGGAGGGGGGCCGTCACAACCAGGCGCTCTACACGCGCGCGGTGGACCTGCTGGCGAAGCTGCGCGTGCAGGCGGAGAAGCAGCGCGACCCGGAGTGCCTGGCCTTCACGCGCGCCTTCGACGAGGACCTGTACGATTGGGAGCTGCACCACTTCCGCGAGTGGGGCCTGGAGGCCTGGAGCGGCAAGCTGCCCACGGACGCGGAGCGCGCGGAGCTGGACGCCACGTTCCGGGACATCGCGAAGCAGCTGGCCGCCGCGCCGCGAGGCTTCACGCACCGCGACTACCAGAGCCGCAACATCATGGTGAAGGAGGGCGAGCTGGTGGTCATCGACTTCCAGGACGCGCTCCAGGGGCCGCGCCAGTACGACCTGGTGGCGCTGCTGCGCGACAGCTACGTGGAGCTGGACCGCGACTTCGTGGACACGATGCTGGACCGCTACATCGCCACGTTCGAGCAGGAGAGCGGGGAGAAGATCGACGCCAGGGAGTTCAAGGCGTTCTTCGACCTGCTCACCATCCAGCGCAAGCTGAAGGACGCGGGGCGCTTCGAGTTCATCAACCGCGTGAAGGGCAACCCGGGCTTCCTGGTGTCCATCCCGGCGTCGCTGCGCTACGTGAAGGCCGCGTTCGCGCGCCGGCCGGAGCTGGCGCCGCTGCAGAAGCTGGTGGCGAAGTACGTGCCCGAGCTGGCGGCCTGAAGCCATGAAAGCGATGGTCCTCTGCGCGGGCCTGGGCACGCGCCTGCGTCCGCTCACGGAGCGCTGGCCCAAGCCGGCCATGCCGTTCCTCGGGCAGCCGCTGCTGCGCTACCACCTGACGGTGTTGAAGGCGGCGGGCGTGACGGAGGTGGGCATCAACACGCACCACCTGCCGGACACGATGGCGGCGGTGGCCCGCGCGGAGTGCGAGCGCGCGGGGCTGCCGCTGCACGTGGTGCACGAGCCGGTCATCCAGGGCACGGGCGGAGGCATCCGCGGCTTGCGCGACTTCCTCTCCGGCGAGGACTTCCTCGTGTTCAACGGGGACATCCTCTTCCCAGTGGACCTGAAGCCCGTGGTCGCGGCGCATCGCGAGTCCGGCGCGGTGGCGACGATGGTGCTGCTGCCCATGCCGGAGGGGGAGAAGTACGCGGCGGTGGAGGCGGACGCGGGCGGGCAGGTGCGCCGCATCGCGGGCTACGGGCCGGGCGGCGAGGGCCTGAAGCCGTGGCACTTCACGGGCGTGCACGTGATGTCCCCCAGCGTGTTCGACTTCATGACGGCCGAAGGCCCCGAGGACATCAACCGCGAGGTCTACGTGCGGGTGATGCAGGCGGGGCTCCAGGTGCGGGGCCACGCGGTGGACGCGTACTGGTCCGACCTGGGCATGCCGTCGCGTTACCTGGCCACGGTGCGGGACGTGCTCGAAGGGCGCGTGCCGTTGCAGGCGCTGGGGAAGGACTCACCGTTTCACGGGCTGAAGGCCGGAGCGGACGGAGCCTGGGTGCACCCGGAGGCCCGCGTCGCGGGGACGGTGCGCGGGCCCGCCTACGTGGGCGCGGGCAGCGTGGTGGACGCGGAAGCCACCGTGGGCCCGGGCGTGTCAGTGGGTCCGGGAGCGAGGGTGGGGCCGGGCGCGCGGCTCGAGCGCTGCGCCGTGTTCGAGGAGACGCAGGTGTCCCCCGGTGAAGCGCTCACCGAGGTGCTCGCGTGGGGCCCGCACCGGGTGCCCGCGCCGCTGACGGGGCGCTGATCACGGTCTGGCGGCGACCGTTTCCACCTTCACGCCGGAGCCATCGGGTTTCCAGGTGGCCTCCAGCGTGAGGAGGGTACCGAACGTCACGCGCAGCTTCTGTCCCGGCCTGGCCCAGTGGAGCTCCGGGATGATGTCCTCGTCGGCGCTCTCCGGGTACTGCGCCAAGTGCTGCTTTCCGTCCGAGATGCCGCTGCCGCAGTCGTCCCAGGTCAGCAGGACGGTCCGCTTAGGCCCCTGCTTCTCCAGGCGCACGAGCTGCACCGTGACGACGGTCGCGCCGCCGCAGGGGCCGTTCGTGTAGCGGCCATACATGGGGTCATCGCTCCGCTCCACGAGTCCCGGCGTGCCGTCCTTGAACCGGAACGTCTCCACCACCTGGCTGGACAGCACGGCGCGTAGGTCGCCCGGCGCCCGGGCGAGGTACAGCGTCGTCGGGGCGCCCGGGGCCTTGAATTGGATGCTCGCGGTGTCACCGCCCACGAACGGGGTGGGCGGACCGAAGACACTGGCCTGGGGGCTGTATCCGGTGACATCGTCGAGCGTCACGGAGCAGTGCCGCCTCTCGGTGCTCCAGGGGACCTTGCGGAGCACCCGCACGCCGGTCCACGTCTCCCCCGTGCGCAGGAAGTAGGGCGGCAGCTCATTGAACGCCTGCTTCGCGCCGGGCGCCTTGGTCAGGGGCCGCCCCAGCTCCGGAAGGCCCTCCACCAGCTTCATCGTGAGCGGCTTCGCGAGCTTCACGGTCCGCAGGGTCTCCGCGTCACCCCACTTCGGGGCCGGGTGCGTGGAGCGCAGCGTCTCCTTCGTGCCCGCGGCGCCCACGTCGATGGCGTCCACCCGGACGCGCAACGTGCGCACGCCGTCCTTCGGGACGAACAGCAGCGCCCCGGGCTGGAGCACCGCGCGCACGTGGTAGCCCGTGGCCGTCCGCAGCACTTCGTAGCGCACGTCGCCTTCGCCCAGGGCCGGGGACAGGCCCGGGTAGCGCTCGACGTCGTAGAGCACGGGGGGGCGGCCGTCTGGAAAGAAGCCCAGGTGCGCGAGCCCCAGCAGCACCCGCGTCCGCTTGGGCGCCGTGCCCAGCTGCTCGCGCACGGCCCGCTGATCCTCCTCGCAGCCTTTGTCCACCGGGAACTCGTCGCGGATGATGGCCTCGAGCGCCTTCGGGTCGTCCTTGTCTCTCACCGTGAAGAGCTTCCCCTCGGGGGACGTGGTGACGACGCGTGAAGGCATCAGCGCGTCGGGCGCCTCCAGCCCGAACCACACCTCCACGTGGTCCGAGTGCACGTCGTCCGTCGCGGCCGACGGCGTCGAGTCCACCACGTCCACGTCCAGCACCAGCTGCTGTCCGTCCGAGACGAGCGTCGCGACCGACGCGGGGGCCTTCTCGCCCGGGCCTCCCAGGGGCTGGGAGAAGTCAGGCGGGGCCGTCATCAGCAGCAGGCCGGTCAGCAGGTTCCAGGACAAGGGGACTCCTCAAGGCAAAGGCCCGCGCTCCTTCGGGGAGCACGGGCCTTCACGCGGCCGGATGGGGCGGCTGCCTCAGGCGGCGTGGTAGCGCGCGAGCACGCAGGTGACGTTGTCGTTGCCGCCCGCCGCGTTGGCCAGGTCGATGAGCTGGCCGCACGCCTTCTCCAGCTCCGGCGTGCGCGACAGGATGTCCTGCATCTGCGCGTCGGTGATCATGCCGCTCAGGCCGTCCGAGCACAGCAGGAAGACGTCGTTCTCCAGCGGATCCACGCGGGTGACGTCCACCTGCACCTGCTCCTTCATCCCCAGCGCGCGGACAATCACGTTCTTGTGGGGGAAGTTCTCGATCTCCTCCGGCGTGAGCTTCTTCGCCTTGAGGTAGTCGTTGAGCAGCGAGTGGTCCTCCGTCACCTGCTGGAGCATCCCGCCGCGGAAGAAGTACACGCGGCTGTCGCCCACGTGGCCCACGTAGACGCCGTTCTCCGCGAAGTGCACGGACACGATGGTGGTGCCCATGCCCTTGTACTTGGTGTCCACCGTGGCGCGCTCGAAGATGCGCGCGTTCGCCAGCTTGATGCCGGTGGCCAGGCGGTTCTCGTCGTAGTTGCGCTGCTTGTCCATCTTGAAGGGCCAGGTGGCGTCCTGGTCCTTGGACGTGAGGCGGAAGAACTCACCCAGCTCGTCTACCGCGATGCGGCTGGCGATCTCCCCGGACGAGTGACCGCCCATGCCGTCCGCCACGACCATGAGGTTCTCCTCGGGGAGCACGAGGTAGTTGTCCTCGTTGTGGTTCCGCTTCATCCCGACGTGGGTGCTGCCAGCGACCTCGATGCGCATGCGAAGGGACTCTTCCGGGGAGAGGCGTGAAAATCGGGGCGCGACGTTAACAAAGCGCTCCAAAAGGGGTCAAAAACCTCTCGTCTGTCCCAGCATTCCCCCCTGCGGGTACGGGTGGGTGGGACGGCTCGAGCCCTCGGCCCCCTAGGCGCCCGGGGGCTCTCCGGGGCCGAAAACCAGGCGGTCGCCCTCCTGGGTGCCGCTGGCCAGGAGGACCCCGGCGGGCAGCTCCAGGACGGAGCGGGCCTTGAAGTAGATGGACGAGGTCCGCCAGGGAGGCATGGCGGACAGTTGCTTGACGATGCGCCCTTCCGCGTCCAGGAAGGCGACGTCGATGGGGATGCGCATGAAGAAGGTGTGGATGGAATTGCAGGGCTCGATGTGCATCCCGCCCCCCATGGGCAGCGAGGCGCGGCCCATGAGCCCCTGGAAGCGCTGGACGAAGGACTCGGCGCGTTCGGCGCGGTCCGCGAGCAGCCGCTGCCGCGTTTCGTTGGTCACCCTCCAGTGCATGTCCGGTGTTCTATCCCATGCTTGAGCCCCTGGCGTCCCCCCTGCACCTGGTCCTCGTCTCCCCGCAGATTCCGCCCAACACCGGCAACGTGGCCCGGCTGTGCGCGGTGACCGGCTGCCGGCTCATCCTGGTGGAGCCCCTGGGGTTCTCCATCGACGACCGGAACCTGAAGCGGGCGGGGCTGGACTACTGGGACAAGGTGTTCCTGAAGCTGTACCCGACCTACGACGCCTATGTAGCGGAGTACCCCCAGGCCCGGCGGTGGCTGTTCTCCGCCCGGGCGGAGACGTCGCTGTACGCGGCGCGGTTCGAGCCGGGGGACCACCTGGTGTTCGGCTCGGAGGTGACGGGGCTGTTGCCGGAGGTGATGGAGGGGGGGACGGGGACGCCGGTGACCATCCCGATGCTGCCGGAGCGCCGGAGCTTGAATCTTTCGACCTCGGTGGGGATTGGCGCCTACGAGGCGCTACGGCAGGTGCAGCTGGGGATGGCGGCCAGGCAGGCACCGCCGTCGAATTGAGGGGCGAGCGGGACGGGCTACACTCCGTGGCCGAATGTCCGCCTCGCAGGTCGCCGAAGCGCTGTATGCCGCCCACAAGTCCCGAGCCACCGGCCGGCTGACGCTGCACGCCGGTGGACGCGAGTCCGCGCTGTGGCTGCGCGAGGGCGACCTGGTGGGCGCGAAGCTGGGCTTCGGCTACCAGACGCCGGCGCAGGCGCTCTTCCAGAACGGGCTGTTGGGCGTGGACGCCCTGGACGCGCTGTGGGCGCGGGGTGGGGCGGCGGCGCCGGACGAGGAGCTGCTGGAGGACAGCGGGCTGCGGCCCGCGGTGGTGCACGAGCAGCAGGTGCTGGCGCAGGTGCGGCGGCTGAGCGAGCTCGCGGAGCGCGCGGACTTCGAGGCGGAGTCGGTGGACGCGGTGGGGGATTTCGCGCCCATCGCGGGGGTGCGGGTGGTGCGGGCGGCTCTGGAGCCGGCGCCCAGTGAGCCCGTGCCCGCGAGGGTCTACCGCTGCCCGGAGGTGGCGGCGTGCGAGCCGTGGCTGACGGATGCGTCGGAGCGGGGCCTGTTGGAGACGCTGGGGGCGTTCCGAAGGCCGGAGTCGCTGACGGGAGCACAGCAGGCGCTGCTGCGGGTGCTGGAGCGCGAGGGCCGCATCGAGGCCCTGTCGGTGGAGGAGTGGGACGAGCGCGAGCGGCTGCGGCGCGAGGAGGAGCTGCGGCAGGCGGAGGAGGAGGCCTGGGCCATCGAGGAGGCGCGCCGGCGCGAGGAGGCGGCGCGGCTCGAGGAGGAGGCGAGGCTCGCGGAGCTGGCGCGGCTGGAGGCGGAGCGGCTGGCGGAGGAGGCTCGGCTCGCGGAAGAGGCGCGGCTGGCGGAGCTGGCGCGCATCGAGGCGGAGCGGCTGGCGGAAGAGGCTCGGCTCCGGGCGCTGGAAGAGGCGCGGCTGGCGGAGGAGGCACGGCTTCGGGCGGAGGAGGAAGCGCGGCGGGAGGCGGATCGGCTGGCGGAGGAGGCCCGGCTCGCGGAACTGGCGCGCATTGAAGCGGAGCGGCTCGCCGAAGAGGCGCGGTTGGCGGAGCTGGCTCGGCTGGAGGCGGAGCGGCTCGCCGAAGAGGCCCGGCTGGCGGAGCTGGCGCGCATCGAAGCGGAGCGGCTGGAGTCGGAGCGGCTGGCGGAGGAGGCTCGGCTCGCGGAAGAGGCGCGGCTGGCGGAGCTTGCTCGGCTCGAAGCGGAGCGACTCGCCGAAGAGGCTCGGCTTGCGGAACTGGCGCGCATTGAAGCAGAGCGACTCGCGGAGGAGGCTCGACTCGCCGAAGAGGCGCGCGTTGAAGCCGAGCGTCTCGCGGAGGAGGCTCGACTCGCCGAAGAGGCGCGCGTTGAAGCCGAGCGTCTCGCGGAGGAGGCTCGACTCGCCGAAGAGGCGCGCATTGAAGCCGAGCGACTCGCCGAAGAGGCGCGGTTGGCTGAACTGGCGCGCATTGAAGCTGAACGTCTGGCCGAAGAAGCTCGGCTCGCGGAGCTTGCTCGCGTTGAAGCAGAGCGACTCGCGGAGGAGGCGCGGCTCGAAGCAGAGCGACTCGCGGAGGAGGCTCGGCTCGCGGAACTGGCGCGGCTCGAAGCAGAGCGACTCGCGGAGGAGGCTCGGCTCGCGGAGCTGGCGCGGCTCGAAGCAGAGCGACTCGCGGAAGAGGCTCGGCTGGCCGAAGAAGCACGCCTTCGTGCAGAGGAGGAAGCCCGCCTTGCAGAAGAGGCCCAGTTCGCGGAGGAGGCACGGCTTCGTGCTGAGGAAGAGGCCCGACTCGCGGAAGAGGCACGTCTCCGGGCGATAGAGGAAGCCCGCCTTGCGGAGGAGGCCCGACTCGCGGAAGAGGCTCGACTCCGCGCGGAGGAGGAAGCGCGTCTGGCGGAAGAGGCGCGTCTGGCCGAAGAGGCTCGGCTGCGTGCGGAAGAGGAGGCTCGGCTCGCGGAAGAGGCGCGTCTTCGTGCGGAAGAGGAAGCACGTCTGGCCGAAGAGGCACGCCTTGCCGAAGAGGCACGCCTTGCCGAAGAGGCACGCCTTGCCGAAGAGGCTCGCCTTGCCGAAGAGGCTCGCCTCGCCGAAGAGGCACGCCTCGCGGAGGAAGCCCGCCTTCGTGCTGAGGAAGAGGCGCGGCTCGCCGAAGAGGCTCGCCTTCGCGTGATCGAGGAGGCCCGGCTCGCGGAAGAGGCTCGGCTCGCGGAAGAGGCTCGGCTGCGTGCGGAAGAAGAGGCTCGGCTCGCGGAAGAGGCTCGGCTGCTTGCGGAAGAGGAGGCCCGGCTCGCCGAAGAGGCCCTCCTTGCCGAGGAAGCCGCTCGAATCGAAGCAGCGCGCCTTGCTGAAGAGGCTCGACAGGCAGAGGAAGCACGCCTCGCCGAGGAAGCCCGGCTGCGAGCAGAGGAAGAAGCCCGGCTCGCGGAACTGGCACGCATTGAGGCAGAGCGACTTGCGGAAGAGGCCCGGCTCGCGGAAGAGGCTCGCCTGGCCGAAGAGGCTCGCCTGCGTGCGGAAGAGGAGGCCCGGCTCGCGGAAGAAGCCCGTCTTCGCGCTGAGGAGGAAGCGCGTCTGGCAGAAGAGGCGCGTCTGGCCGAAGAAGCTCGGCTGCGTGCGGAAGAGGAGGCCCGGCTCGCCGAGGAGGCCCGCCTCGCCGAGGAAGCGCGCCTTCGTGAAGAAGAGGCACGTCTGGCCGAAGAGGCTCGGCTCGCCGAAGAGGCCCGGCTTCGTGCCGAAGAAGAAGCTCTCTTGGCGGAGGAGGCCCGCCTTCTCGCGGAGGAAGAGGCTCGGCTCGCAGAGGAGGCTCGCCTTCGTGCTGAGGAGGAGGCTCGCCTCGCCGAAGAGGCTCGGCTTGCGGAGGAGGCTCGACTCGCAGAGGAGTCTCGCCTTCGTGCGGAAGAAGAGGCCCGGCTCGCGGAGGAGGCTCGCCTAGCCGAAGAGGTTCGTCTCGCGGAAGAAGCCCGCCTGCGTGCAGAGGAAGAGGCCCGCCTCGCGGAAGAGGCTCGGCTCGCGGAGGAGGCACGGCTTCGTGCCGAAGAGGCACGACTCGCCGAGGAGGCGCGTCTGGCCGAAGAGGCCCGGCTTCGTGGGGAGGAAGAGGCTCGCCTAGCCGAAGAGGCACGACTCGCCGAAGAGGCGCGTCTGGCCGAAGAGGCCCGGCTTCGTGCGGAGGAAGAGGCTCGCCTTGCCGAGGAGGCACGTCTCGCCGAAGAGGCGCGACTCGCGGAAGAGGCTCGGCTCGCGGAAGAGGCTCGGCTGGCCGAAGAGGCTCGGCTGCGTGCGGAAGAAGAGGCTCGGCTCGCGGAAGAGGCTCGGCTCGCGGAAGAGGCTCGGCTGGCCGAAGAGGCTCGGCTCGCGGAAGAGGCTCGGCTCGCGGAAGAGGCTCGGCTCGCGGAAGAGGCTCGGCTCGCGGAAGAGGCTCGGCTGCGTGCGGAAGAAGAGGCTCGGCTCGCGGAAGAGGCTCGGCTTCGTGCTGTAGAAGAGGCGCGCTTGGCCGAAGAGGCCCGGCTCGCGGAAGAAGCTCGCCTAGCCGAAGAGGCGCGCCTGCGCGCAGAGGAAGAGGCCCGACTCCGTGCAGATGAAGAGGCGCGCCTCTTGGAGGAAGCGCGGCTTCGCGCGGAGGAGGAAGCCCGACTCCGTGCAGAGGAAGAGGCCCGGCTGGCGGAAGAAGCGCGCTTGGCCGAAGAGGCTCGGCTTCGCGCGATTGAAGAGGCTCGACTCGCTGAGGAAGCGCGTCTGGCTGAAGAAGCGCGCCTGCGTGCGGCGGAGGAAGCTCGCCTCGCCGAGGAAGTTCGCCTCGCCGAGGAAGCTCGCCTTCGTGCTGAAGAAGAGGCTCGGCTTGCAGAGGAAGCTCGTCTTCGTGCGGCGGTAGAGGCACGGCTTGCGGAGGAGGCTCGCCTAGCCGAAGAGGCGCGGCTGGCCGAGGAGGCGCGGCTGGCCGAGGAGGCGCGGCTGGCCGAGGAGGCTCGCCTCGCGGAAGAAGCCCGCCTGCGGGCGGAGGAAGAGGCCCGTCTCGCGGAAGAGGCGCGACTGGCCGAAGAGGCCCGCCTCGCGGAAGAGGCTCGGCTCGCCGAAGAGGCCCGTCTTCGCGCAGCGGAAGAGGCTCGGCTCGCGGAAGAAACCCTCCTTCGTGCTGAAGAAGAGGCGCGACTGGCCGAAGAGGCCCGCCTCGCGGAAGAAGCCCGTCTTCGCGCGATCGAGGAAGCCCGACTCGCAGAGGAAGCGCGTCTGGCCGAAGAAGCGCGCCTGCGTGCGGAGGAAGAGGCTCGGCTCGCGGAAGAGTCCCGCCTGGTCGAAGAGGCCCGCCTTCGCGCAGAAGAGGAAGCCCGCCTCGCCGAAGAGGCCGCTCGAATCGAAGCCGCCCGGCTCGCCGAGGAAGCTCGCGTTCGCGCCGAAGCCCAGCGCCTCGCCGAAGAAGCCCGCCTCGCCGAAGAGGCCCGTGCCGCCGAAGCCCAGCGCCTGTCCGAACAGGGCAAGCCCGCCCATC
>NZ_RAWQ01000174.1:0-24161 GCF_003668965.1 Corallococcus sp. AB030 | reverse complement strand
TATTACCAAGCCATTCCCATGATGAAGGAGGAGCGATTGCGGCCTCTCGTCGAGCGCTTCGCCGAACTCCTCCACCAGCACCCTGTCTTCAAAGAAGCGCTCGGTTTCATATGAGGGGATGGCTCAGGGCCTTGACCTGGGATTCCTCCAGCCACGTGCCCCAGCGGATGAGCCGACTGTCGGAACGGTATTCGCGCGCTCCTCCTTCGGACTGTCGGTACACCCCTTCCGAGAGCCGGTCGAAGCGCACCTCCATGGGAAGCCCCTGGAGCACGGGACTCCACAGGTCGATGGGGTAGCTCCTGGACCGTAGCCAGGGGGAATCCTCCCAATGATCCGCGCGGGCTTCGTCGAGGTACGCCACCACGGACGCCTGTCCCAGTTGGACCCGCACCTTCCTGGGGAGGGGGGCTCCGTAGTCACGAGGCGGCCAGGTGGGAATGTAGACGGACTTGTTGACGAGGCTGATCAACGCATCCTCCAGCGCAACGACCTCCGCGCCCTGGAAGTCATCACACCGGACTTCGTCCTGCGGTTTTTCCCAGACCTTGCGCAGCAGGTAGCCCTGTTCCGCGCCAAGACAGACACGCTTCCTGACGTCACCCCAACTGGCGCGCTCCAGTGTCTCGTACCAGGTGCCCGGGCCCCAGGGGTTGCCCATGACAGGAGGGGTTCCCTGGACCGTGCCCGAGCCTCGCTGGAACGACACGAGCGCGAGTTGATGGCCCGCGGACATGCTGTAACCCATCGAGGAGAAGGAGACCTCGAGCAACCCGTTGGTGAGATAGAGCGGCCCGGGAGTCGTGGCGTAGAGCCGGTGCTGCGTGGGGCCGTCCCCCGGAGAGTCGTCGCGGGCAAGCCGGCGGGCGCTCCAGTGCTGCCCGGCGGCGAAGGCCCACTGGCGGGTGGTGCTGGTGCTGCCATCCTCGATGGGGTCGGGAGGATTCTCTGGGGCCTGGCCCATGCGCATGGGCAGCACGAAGCCGTGGCTCAGGAACGGATGCGGATGGGGTTGGCGGTCATTCCGGGTCACCCGAATGAAGAGCCAGACCCAGGGGGACCGGACAGCGATGACCTCAACGAAGAGCTGGCCCGCCGAAGCGCTGGTCCCCCGGCGCGAACCGACCCGGTCCGCGTGGAAGGCATATTCCACGCGGTCGCCCACGCGCGCGTCCTGCCAGGACGTGGGCGCTTGGCCCGAGGTGCTCCCCGGAGGAGCCTCCGTCACGGTACTGACGCCCCGCGGCCTGGATGTCCCGCAGCCCATGAGCAGGACCAGGACCAGGACCCCCATGGCCCACGCGATGAATCCCTGGCGGAAAGACTGTCGTTGCATCTGGCGGACGCCCCCTGTCTTCCATTGACGCACGGACCGGCTTCCGGCGCCAGGGGCCTGACAGCAATGGCGCTACTCCACGGAGATCTCCCGGTAGACCACGTCACTGGCGCCCAGCCGGTTCACGGTGTCGACGAAGCGCTCGGAGACGACGATGCGGGTGGTGTCCTCCACGCCGAAGAGGTCGAGGCCTGTGGGAATGGATTCACCCAGCAGCCAGCGCTCCGGTGGGAGTCGGAATCCGTGGCTCCCGCAGTCATCGCAGGTGGGCACCCGGTCGCGGTCCTGGATGCATGCGGGATGCAGCTTCACCAGAGGACGCGCTTCCAGTTCGTATTGCGGCAGCTCCTTCGTGCGGCGGTTCCGCAGCTCCGCCCGGACCGGGATGATGCCTTTCAGCCCTGCCTCTTGAAGCGCTGCGAGCGTGTCCTCACGCACGAGGACCTGCCACGAAGGCATCGCGGTGACGGGGCCGAACCGGCCCATCGCCGTTCCCACGAGCGGTCCCAACCTGCATCCCGGCTCAAGCTGAATCTCCGGGGGAACGAAGGGGAGGACCAGGGCCTTGCGTCGCTCATACTCCGCACGCGTCTGCGGCCAGATGCTCTTCAGTTCATCCTTTTCGGGCAGGGTGGACAGGTCCACTGACGGGTATGCCGTCATGACTCCCCAGGTCTCACAGCGTTGGCAGAGGACGCTTGGCAGGAACCATTGGCGCTCGGCGCGGTAGGACCCACTCCAATGGAAGGAGTCGAGGTCCCTCGGTGTGGACACTTCGAAGTAGCGCATCTGTCAGTCCCCTACCGGGATGGGCGCGAGGTCCACCTGCTGCCAATAGGTCATGGTCAAACCAAAGAGACCGTACTTCTGAATCATCAGGGAGGCGTAGTCGAAGTGCTGCTCTCGGCTTCCCCTTTGTCCCTGGTCGTCAATGAAGATTTGCCAGTCCTGGTTCCAGGGACCGCCGCCTGCTCCACGGTGGATGCGCCTATGCAAGTCCGCATCGATGGCGATGACGTACTGATGGATGTCGATCAGCTTGGCATCGAAGTGGTTCTTGAACGCCTGCGGGAAGATGTGGTGCCGCTCCTTGGGCCGTTTCGCCCACTCCTCCATTGCCTTCTGCCGCTTCACCTCGCTGGGCAGCTGTTCACGCGGATACCAGTGGAACACCATGACGGGCATCGCATCGCCCGGAAGGCCCTGCGCACTGCCCCACGTCCGCTGTGGCCCACTCCCGGGTGCCACGAACACCGGCGGCGCGAGTGCGCTCCGCGTGCGCACCACGCGACCCGGCTCCAGGTCCTCGCACCGGAACAGCGCGCAGGTCCCATCCACGCACCAGGGCGCGAGGCACTGGTCCTCGTCCCCATCCGCGCATTCACTTCCAGTCTCCGCCTCCGCCCACAAGGCCTCCGGCGAGAACGCCGGAGCAGATGACGTCGACGCACAGCTCCAGAGCAGCCCCACCAGCAGCCAACGCAGTCCGCGCATGCATCTCCCGGGAATGACGCTCCGTGGAGCATGCCAGGATCGCCACCCCCACCCGGAGTGGAACCCCATCCCCCGGCACTGCTAGACCATGGCCCACAGTCACACCTCACCCGGAGCCCCACGCATGCCTTCGCCCCTGTCCATCCGCCGTGTCGTCCTCTACAAGCACGGCGTCGGCTACTTCGAGCGCCGGGGGAAGGTGACCGGCAGCGAGACCGCGCACCTGGACTTCAAGGCGCGCGACATGAACGACGTGCTCAAGTCCATGACCGTGCTGGACCTGAACGGCGGCTCCGTGTCCGCCGTGAGCTACGACTCCACCAAGCCCCTGGAGCAGCTCCTCTCCGAAGCCACCATCCGCATCCCCGAACACGGCAGCCTCACCGCGCTGCTCGGCCAGGTGAAGGGCGCCCGCGTCCGTGCCCGCGTCGGCGGCGCGCAGGTGGAAGGCGCCATCGTCGGTCTGGAGTCGCTGCCCGTCGTCCAGGGGGAGGCCAGCGTCGTGCGCCCCTTCCTCACGCTGCTCGTCGGCGCGTCGCTGCGCACCTTCGACGTGCTGGAGCTGGGCGAGCTGGAGTTCCTCGACGAGGCCGTGCGCAAGGACCTGGAGTTCTACCTGGCCACCGTCATGTCCTCGTACAAGAAGGACTCCAAGCGGCTGTCCATCCTCACCGCTGGAGAGGGCTCGCGCGAGCTGTTCGTCAGCTACGTGCTGGAGTCCCCCGTGTGGAAGACCAGCTACCGCATCCTCCTGGATGAAGGACAACCGCCCCTCCTCCAGGGCTGGGCCATGGTGGACAACACCGGTGACGAGGACTGGGTGGACGTGGAGCTGTCCCTCATCGCCGGCCTGCCCGTGTCCTTCGTCCACGACCTCTACAACCCCCGCTACCTGCGCCGCCCCGTCGTGGAGGTGCGCTCGGAGACCGGCGTCGCGCCCATCATCCCCGAGGAGGCCTACGAGAGCGCCCCCGCCGAGCCCATGATGGAGTCCGCGGACGACGGCTCCTTCGGCTCCGCGGACATGGCGTCCACCATCATGCCCGCCATGGCCGCGCCTCCGCCGGCCCCCCGCATGATGCGCGCCAAGGGCGGCCCGATGATTGGCGGCAGCGGACGCGGCGGCATGCGCGAGGCGCTGGAGCAGAGCACCGCGGTGACGACGCTGACCAAGGAGGTGGGCGACCTCTTCGAGTACGGCGTGGACCGCCCCGTCACCGTGCACCGCAACCAGAGCGCGCTCGTCCCCATCGTGCACCGACCCTTCGAGGGCCGCCGCGTGCTGCTCTACAACCGCTCCACGCGTGAGAAGAACCCGATGTCCTGCATCGAGTTCAAGAACACCACCGGCCTCACGCTGGAGGGCGGCCCCGTCACCATCACCGAGGACGAGACCTACGTGGGCGAGGCGATGCTCGACACGCTCAAGCCCGACGACGTGCGCTTCGTCCCCTACGCCGTGGAGCTGTCCTGCGCCATGTCCGTGGAGGAGGACCAGGAGGATGGCCCGGTGTTCCGCGCGCGGCTCAACCGGGGCACCCTGGTGGTGGAGTTCTTCCACCAGCGCCGCACCAAGGTCCTCGCGCGCAACAAGGCGAAGCGCCCCCAGGTGCTCTTCGTGGAGCACCCGCGCACCGGCTGGGAATTGAAGGACACGGTCGCCCCCGCGGAGACCACGGACGGCTTCTGGCGCTTCAAGCGCGAGCTGGCCCCGGGCACCTCCGACACGCTCGTCATCACCGAGCGCACCAAGGGCCACCGCCAGTACTACCTCGGCAACCTGGGGCTGGAGGAGGTGACGTTCTTCCTCGACTCACGCTACATCGACCCGCGCGTCGCCCAGGCCCTGCGCGACGTGGTGGCCATGCGCGAGAAGCAGTCGAACGTCGCCCGTGACATCCAGCGCCTAAACGAGGAGCGCACCCAGCTCTTCAAGGACCAGGAGCGGATCCGCTCCAACATCGACTCGCTCAAGAGCGGCGCGTCCCAGCGCGAGCTGGTGGAGCGCTTCGTCACCAAGCTCAACGCGCAGGAGGACCGGCTGGAGAGCATCGGCCGGGAGCTGGAGCGACTCGAGCTGGAGCGCACCCGCCTGCAGGCGGAGACGAACCAGCGCATCGAGTCGCTCTCCTACGAGGCGGACCTGTAGCTACTTCGCGTCCGCGCGGAACACCTCGCGGCCCGCGACCACCGTCAGCCGGACCTGCCCGGTGAGCAGGTCCGCCGGGGGCGCGTCCACGGGGTCCACCGACAGCGCCACGAAGTCCGCGTCCATGCCCGGCATCAGCCGGCCACGCTGTGCTTCCGCGAAGGACGCGTAGGCCGCGCCCACCGTGAAGCCCTCCAGCGCCTCTTCACCGCTCAGGCGCTGGTCCGGGTGCCACCCGCCCAGGGGCTGGCCGCTCGGGTCCTGCCGCGTGCGCGCCGCGTACAGCCCCGCGAGCACGTCCGGCCGCTCCACCGGGAAGTCGCTGCCCAGCGCCAGCACGGCGCCCGCGGCCTTCAGCTTCTGCCACGCGTAGGCGTTCTGGATGCGCTCCGCGCCCACGCGCTTCTCCGCCCACGGCATGTCGCTGGTGGCGTGCGTGGGCTGCACGCTCGCCACGAAGCCGTTCGCGCCCAGCCGGGTGATGTCCTCGGCCGTCATGATCTGCGCGTGCTCCACGCGCGGACGCGCGGCCTTGGTCCCCGTGGCCGCCAGCTCGCGCGACAGCGTGTCCAGGAGCAGCGTGTTGGCGCGGTCGCCAATCGCATGCGTCGCCACCTGGAAGCCGCGGCCCACGAAGGCGTGCACGCGGAAGGCGTACTCCTCCGGGGACAGCAGCAGCAGGCCGCGGTGGCCGGGCTCGTCGCTGTAGGCCGCGCCCAGTGCCGCGCCCCGGCTGCCCAGCGCGCCGTCCAGGGTGAGCTTCACCGCACGCATCGTCAGGAGCTTGCCCTGGAAGGGGCCGTCCTTCAGGTACTGCACGCGGTCATCCGTCTGGCCATCCGCCATGGCGTAGACGCGCAGGGGCAGGGTGCCCGCCTTGTCCCAGGCCTGGAACAGGCGGAACGTGCGCAGGTCCATGCCCGCGTCGTGCACGCCGGTGAGGCCCACGCGCGCGCAGTGCTCCAGCGCGGACCGCATGCGCGCTTCGTGCTGCTCCTTCGTGGGCAGGGGCAGCGCCTTCAGCGCCAGGTCCATGGCGTTGTCGATGAGTACGCCGCTGGGGTCGCCCTCCGGCAACCGCTGGATGGTGCCGCCCTCGGGGTCCTTCGTGTCACGGGTGATGTTCGCGCGCTTGAGCGCCGCGCCGTTGAGCCACAGCGCGTGCCCGTCGATGCGCCACAGCACCACGGGCGTGTCCTTCAGGTGCTCGCCCATGTCCGCGAGGGTGGGGAAGCGCGGCGTGTCCCAGTCGTTCTGGTCCCAGCCCTGACCCACCAGCCAGTCACCCTGGTACGCGGTGGCCGGAGCCTTCTCCAGCCGCTGGCGCACCTCCGCCAGCGACGCGGTGCCCTCCAGCCGCACGCCCGCGAGCGCCTGGCCCAGCCCCGCCAGGTGCCCGTGCGAATCCGTGAGGCCCGGGACCACCGTCGCGTCACCCAGCTCCACCACGCGCGCGGTGGCGCCCGCCGCGGCGAGCACCTCCTCGCGCGTGCCCACGGCCAGCACCTTGCCGTCCCGCACGGCGAGCGCCTGGGCCTCCGGCTTCGCGGCATCCAGCGTGCGGATGCGTTTGGCCACGTACACCGTGGGCGCGTCCGCGACCGCCTGCTCCGCGGGAGATCCCTCCGGCACGCGCCGCGAACAGCCCGCGCCCGCACACAGGACCAGCGCCCCCAGCATCCAACCGAGACGTCCTCGCATCATCCGCGCACCCGCCATGACCGTTCGTTCGCCCGGGCAGGAAGGTCCCGGGACATCGCGCGCGGCACTCTGACGCACGCCCCGCGCGACGGCCAGTTCCGCGAGTCACCGCTGGCTAGCGCCCCACGCGCAGCGTGTATGTGTAATCAATGGGCGTGCCGAAGGGCGCCAGCGCCTGCACGCGCACCACGTGCTCCCCCGGGGAGAGCTGGAGCATCAGCCACCACCCGTCCGTCACGCCGCGCTGCTCGCCTCCCACGAGGCACGGGTCCGGAATCTTCCCCACGAGGCTGGGGTCCGCGTCGAAGGTGAACAGGCCGCTGGTGTGACGGTGGCGGCGGGTGTCCACGCGCCGGCCATCCACGGTGACCACCAGGTCCTGCGTGCCGTTGTTGAAGTCGAGGGCGCCCTGGCGGAGGAAGTCCTCCAGCGTCTGGCCCGGCGCCGGTTCGAAGGCCGGGTCGGGGCACGGATAGTCATTGATGATGACCCACAGCGGCACCAGCACCGGCCGGTTCCGGGGCACGCGGCAGGTGCGCTGATACGTGGTGTCCAGGTCGTACGTGGGGACGAAGTAGACCGGGCCGTCCTGGTCCTCGTCGCAGTCCTGCTCCAGCCGCAACATGGGGCTGCGGTCCGCCGGCACGCGGAAGTGCCAGCGGTACCACTCCTTCGCCCACGCGGTGATGGGCCGGCCGTACACATGGGCTCCTGGCGGCAGCACCACCGCGCCCCAGCTCCGTGCTTCCAGTGCTTCATCGGAGGAGGCGGCGGGCTCCGGCGCCACCTCGTCTGGCATTGTGTCTGGCGCGCAACCCATGAGCATCGACACCGCGATGATGTGTTTCAACATGTGCGGACCCCTCCTTGTGAAGAGGGCTCCAAACTACGGACGCACGGGCGAGCGGGATTGTACGTGCTTGCGCGGTCCACGCCCCGCGTGCGCCGCGGCCCGGTACTCGCCGGGCGTCACCCCCAGCGTGCGGCCGAAGTGCTTGATGAGGTGACTCTGGTCCGTGAACCCGGCTGCGAGCGCCACCTCCGCCATGGGCAGCGGCCCCGCCAGCAGCTCCTGCGCGAGCCGCAGCCGCAGGGCTCGCTGGAACACCTGCGGCGTCTGGCCGAACTGACGGTGGAACGCGCGCACCAGGTGCCACGGGCTGAGCCCCGCGACGCGCGCGAGCATCTCCAGGGAGAGGTTGCGCGTGGGGTGTGACTCCAAGAGCTCCCGCGCCCGCTTCACGCCCCGCGCGCACGGGATCGCCCGCTGTCGGTGGGGCAGGCCCGCGTGCCGCCGCAGCAGCGCCACCAGCAACCCCAAGAGCCGCTCCTCGCGCTCCAACCGGGAGACGCCGCCGCCCTTCAGCGCGTCGAAGGTGACGGTGAAGCGCTCCAGCAGGGCCGCGTCCTGGAGTACGGGAGACACGAAGCCGGGCAGGGTGCCCGGGGGCGCACCGGTCTCCTCCGCCGCGCGGATGAGCAGTGAGGGCGGGATGTAGAGGATCCGATACGCCCACCCGACGCTCGAGTCCGCCTCGCGGCCCTCGTGCATCTCTCCAGGCGGCACGACCAGGAAGCTGCCCACCGAGGCCACCACCCGCTGCCCCTGCAGGTACAGCGACTCCGCCCCCGCGTCATAGGCGCACAGCGAGAAGGCATCGTGCGAGTGCTTGGGAAAGGTCCATCGGGTGTAGGCCGCCCGGTGAAGCTCCAGCCCCGGCACCTCCGGGGCTACCCAGAAGCCGTCCTGCTGCTTCGTGCGTCGCATGGCTCCCCCCCGCTGGCGTGCGCCCTTCCTGGGGAGGAAACGCACGGCGGGTGAAGGCATATCGGACGGACCGGGACACGCGGCCCCGGAGGGCGTATGGAAAGGCGGGTGAGCACCGTTACCCCTCGCGGCATCTGTTTCGACCTGGACGGCACGCTGGTGGATTCGTTGCCGGACATCATCGACAGCTTCCTCCACGGCTTCACGCACCACGGCCTGCCCGCGCCCTCCGTCGCGGAGGTGCGCGCGCTCATCGGCCAGCCGCTGGAGGCCATGTACACGCGCTTCGCTCCGGAGCACGCCACCACGCTCTGCGTGGCCTACCGCGAGCACTACCCGCTGAACTTCCACCGGCGCTCCCGGCCCTTCCCCGGCGTGGAGCGCGTCCTGCGCACGCTGCGCGAACGGGGCTACCTGCTCGCCGTCGCCACCACCAAGCGCGGCGACATGGCGCGGCGCTTCGTGGACGCGATGGGGCTGGGCGGCCTGCTGCACCACGTGCAGGGCACGGACGGCTTCCCGCACAAGCCCGCGCCGGACGTCATCCACCACGCCCTGAAGGCGCTGGGCACCGGCGGCCTGTGGATGGTGGGAGACACCACGCTGGACCTGCACGCGGGTCAGGCCGCGGGCCTCAAGACGTACGCCGTCACCTGGGGCACGCACGCCCACGAGGAGCTGGCCACCGCCACGCCCGACGAGCTCCAGCCGGACCTGGAGCGGCTGCTGCACCACCTGCCGCCGCTCGTCTGACAGCGTGGCTGGAGTCAGGCGACCCCAGGACCCCAGCATCGCGCTTGATTGAAAGGTCGTGACCATGAGGCGTCTCCGCGCTTGCGCCGCACTTCTGCTCTTTCTCTCGGCCTGTGCCACGTCGGCGCCGAGCCGGAATGAGCTGACGGTGCGTAACCCGAGGCTCGCCAACCTCCAGCGAGCAGCGGAGCTGCCATGGACTGACGGTGGACGGTGCGTCGTCCGTGAGGCTGAACAGCCTTGGCCCGTGTTGGTGGAGAAGTGCTATCGGACCCTCGACCGTGACCGGATCGAGTTCCACGACACCACGGGAAGATGCGCGGTCGCCTCCGCTGACGCCGCTGCCGTTGGAATCGGGTTCTGCGTGCTGGCGGCTCCTGAGATTGCCGTGGGCGCCGTCATCGTGCTGGGTGTGGTGGTGGTCGGCGTCGCCATCAAGGAAGCGATGGATGCCTATGAGCTCCGCCACGCCTACCCCGAAGAGGCAGGGACCTCACGAGGAACGAAGGTGGCATCCCGGGAAACCGAAGCGCAACGCAAGCCCAAGCTGAAGCCCGAGCCAGCGGGGCAGGACTGGCAGCCCCCAGTGCCGCCTGTGCCCGTGGACCGGACGGGACGCGCCAGTTGCGAACCTGTTCCGGTGCCCCACGCGGGCGAGGACGACCCACATAATGAATGTGCCGACAAGTTCCCACCCAACCGTTACCCCGGGATGGACGTGCTCGTTGGCGGAGTGCGCTTCGATGCGCTGCAAGTGGGCGTGCGCAAGCTGTGGGAGATCAAGACCCATCGATTCGACACGTACCCTGGCTTCATCCAGCGGCGGGAGATTGAGAGGGAGTTGGAGCAAATACAAAAGGAGCGAACTGCTGCTGCGGCATGTGGATATGACTTCGCCATTGGCGTGAGCACCCAGGAGCACAAAGACGCGCTCATCGAAGTGGACTTCTCACTGGATGTCGTCGTCACGGGGTGCAAACGATGACCAGGCGTAAAGCCCTCTCCCTCATTGTTTATGCGCCTCCGCTTGTAGGCCAGGACGGCCGCACGCTCGCCATCGTCCGTGGGATGGAGAAGGCGCTTCCCGGCCTGCGCCTGGAGTGGGAAGTAGGCAAAGGAGTGCGCCCCATCGCATTGCCGCAGCGCGACGCGTGGCTCGCGGAAAGGACGCAGGACGGGAGATTCCCTCTTCTGTGCAACGGGGATGAGCGTTACCCCGTGACGGTTAACGGGAGGGGAAGACCTGGACTCCTCAGCCCAGGCAGTCAGTCCCTGTCTGAAGTGCATGCAGAACTGCCACTGGACGAGCCCGTGCTCGCGGCAGCGGCGGCTTTGCTCGAGGGCGTGGCTGAGGGTGCGTGCTCGTTCTGGGGACATGCGTCGCCGTATGGTTACGGTTCGGAAGTCGCGCCGCAGTTTCGCCGATCGTCTCATGGACAAGAGTGTTCACCCCGTGGGCTGCCCATGATCAACCTGCCAGAAAAGCTCCCGGCGCCTGAGATTCCCTGGTTCCTCGGGTGGCTGAACTACTGGTCTGCCGCTGCCGCGCGGGCCATCGGGTTCCCGGATCCGACCCGTGACGCCGAGCTGCTTTCACGGGCTCGGCGCACGGCATCGGGCGGCTGGGTCGTGCAGCTCACCGATGCTCCGCTCGACCTGGACAAGCCCGCCCACCTGGACACGCTCAAGCGGACCTACGAGCGCTTTCCGGAGATCGGCGGACGCGCAGCGCCTTGACCCGAACGCACTCCATCAGTCGAAACCGCGTCCCGAGCCCTTGAGAACCAGACAGCACTCAGTGCTGCGAGCGCGGGTGCAGCGCCTGCACCTGGCGCACCTGCTGGCGGCTGTTGAGCGGAAGCGCCGGCAGCGTGAGTTGATCCAACTCACGCGGGCCGATGAGCTGCACCACGTCCTTGCGGAAGAACAGGTCCAGCGTCCAACCCATGGCCACGCGCACCTTCGTCTCCAGCTTCGGCAGCTTGAACAGGTAGACGGTGCGCCAGAGCACCCACGCGAAGGTGCCGGAGAACTTCAGCCCCAGGATGCGCGCCACGCCCGAGCGCTGGCCAATCGTGGCCAGCTGCCCCAGCATCCTGTATCGGAACGGCTTCCCCGGCTTCCCCTTCAGCGCCGCGCACACGTTGCGCGCCACCGTCACGCCCTGGCGAAGCGCGTGCTGCGCGGTGGGCGGGCAGGGCTTCCCTCCGTTGGTGACGTCCGGCACCGACGCGCAGTCACCCAGCGCCCACACGCCCGGGAAGCCCGGCACCTCCATGCGCTCGTTCACCTTGAGCCGCCCGCGCTCCTTCTCGCACGGCAGCGTCGAGAGCAGGGACGGCGGCGTGACGCCCGCGGTCCACACCACCGTCTTGGTGGGCACCACCGTGCCGTCCGGGAGCTCCACGCCCGCCGCCGTCACGTCCCTCACGCGGACTCCGGTGCGCACCTCGATGCCGTGCTCGATGAGCTTCTTGCGCGCGTACGCGCCCAGGTCCTCGCCCAGCTCCGGCAGCACCTCCTTGCCGCCGTGCACCAGCATCACGCGCACGTTGGCGTGCTGGATGTTGGGATAGAAGGGCAGGGCGCCGTGGATGAAGTCGTTGATGGCGCCGGCTGTCTCCACGCCCGCGAAGCCGCCGCCCACCACCACGAAGGTGACGATGGCGTTGCGCGTGCCCGTCGCGACGCAGTCCGCGTCCGCCTCCTCCAACCGGTCCACCAGGCAGTTGCGCAGGAGCATCGCGTCGCCCAGCGTCTTCATGGTCAGCGTGTAGTCGCGCGGGCCCGGCTTGCCGAAGAAGTTCGTCTCCGAGCCCATGGCCAGCACCACGGAGTCGTACTCCAGCGTGTGGCTGTGGCCGTCCAGCCCGCCGTGCGCCACCGTGACCCGCTTCGTCTCCAGGTCCAGCCCGCTGACGTCGCCCTCCACGAACGTCAGGCGCGGCAGCAGCTTGCGCAGCGAGATGACGATGGCGGTCGCGGTCAGGTCGCTCGCCGCCACCTCATGGAGCATGGGCGTGAAGAGGAAGTAGTTGTCGCGGCTGACGAGCGTCACCTCCACGTCGTCCCGCTTCCCCAGCTGCCGCTCCAGGTGCAGCGCCGCGTACATCCCCGCGAAGCCGCCCCCCAGGATGAGCACCCGCTTGCGCGGCGGCGCGTCCACGCAGAGCCCTTCCTTCTTTCCGTCCGCCCCCATGCCCGCCTCCTCACGGCGCGAAGAACACCCACCCCCAATGTCGGGGCGCTCGTTCGCATCCGCATCCCGGGCCGACGGCGGCCTGTCCGTCCGCTTGCCCTAGGGGTGGTTCGGGTGCATCCGGTGCCGCCACGTCGTGCGCTGTGAGGTGTAGCGGGGGTTCTCGAAGAGTTTGATCAGCACCATGCCCGCCACGAACCCGCCGATGTGCGCCCAGACGGCGACGCCACCGGATACCTCCGGCCTCAGCGTCATCAACTGCGGCAGGCCTGTGATGACCTGGAGCACGAACCACCACACCAGCACGGCCCACGCGGGGATGGGGAAGACGCGGATGAGGATGAAGATGATGAACAGCATGTTCACGCGCACGCGCGGATAGAGCACCAGGTACGCGCCCAGCACTCCCGCGATGGCGCCGGACGCGCCCACCGTGGGCACCGGCGAAGTGGGGTCCACCGCCACGTGCGCGGCCGCCGCCACCAGCCCGCACACCAGGTAGAAGACGAGGAAGCGCAAGCGCCCCATGCTGTCCTCGATGTTGTTTCCGAAGACCCAGAAGAACAGCACGTTGCCCAGCAGGTGACCCCAGCCGCCGTGCAGGAACATGGACGTGAGCGGCGTGAGGCGGTTGATGGCCTCGTTGTCCACCACGCACGCGAGCCCGTCCCCCAGCGGCACCGCCTGCCCCAGCGGCGCGCGGCCGGTGAGCTCCCCGGGCACCATGCCCAGCTCGCAGATGCTGGTGGCCAGCGCCACCACGTTGAAGCCCGCGCCCTGGAAGAACACCCACGTGAGCCCCAGGGCCGCGAGCAGGAGGTACGTCATCACCGGGGTGCGCAGGGTCGGGTTGTCGTCGCTGATGGGAATCATGTCCGCCCGCCAGCATGGCCTCGCCACCAGCCCCCCGGACGGCTTCGTGCGCACGGATGTGCGACGCCGGACGCATCACCAGAAGGCGGCCGGGCTCTAGCCAAATGAAGGTTGCCTGCTGGAGGTAACCCTCTTCCGGACGCGCCTGGACTTGGCTTCCAGGCCCGCACCGGGCGACATTCCGCAACCGCCTTCTCTTTCATGGAGTCCGGAGCAATGAATCCCTCGAAATCGTCCCGCGCCTCGGCGCTGCTCGTGGTGTCCGCCCTCGCCCTCGCCTTCAGCGGCTGCGCCGCGCGCCGTCAGCAGGCGTACCTGGAGGACAAGGCCATGGGGCACGTCTACCGCAAGCCCATCGCGGAGGTGTGGCCGGCGGCCCTGGCCCTGGTCAAGGAGAAGGGCTTCTCCGTGACGAACACGCAGACCGGCTTCGAGACCACGACGGAGTGGCTGATGACCAGCGCTCCCTCCTCGCTGGGCACCTCCTACGCGCGCTACCTGGTGCGCGGCTTCGAGCGGGGGCCCGGCCAGTCCGCGGTGGAGTTCCGCCGCCAGGACCGCTCCGAGTCCCGCGCCGCCGACAGCACCGACGGCCGCGCCAAGGAAACGGGTGAGTCCTCGGTGGGCGCCGGCGCCTCCCAGATGCGGCGCGACTCCGAGCTGGAGTGGGAGCTGCTTCAGAAGGTGGACCCCGACGCCGCCTCCGCCCTCAAGGCCGAGGCGAAGAAGGTCGAGTAGCCCCCCACCCACCGTCACCGAGCAGGGGCTGCCGCCCGAGCGACACCGGACGTCAGTCGCGCAGCGGCAGCTCCACGGTGAGGCCGTCGAAGGCCACCTCCACCGGCCCCTTGAACGCCTCACGCGCCTGCGTGAGCAGCCGTCCGGGGTCGGTGTCATGGCGGCTGGACAGGTGGGTGAGGATGAGCCGCCTCGCTCCCGCGTCCTTGGCCACCTGGGCCGCCTCCCGCGCGGTGGAGTGCCGCGTCTCCAGCGCGCGCGCCTGCTCGTCGTCGGAGAAGGTGGACTCGTGCACCAGCAGGTCCGCGTCCTTCGCCGCCTGCACCAGCGACGGGCACGGCCGCGTGTCTCCGGAAATCACCAGCCGCCGCCCGGACCGCGACTCGCCCAGCACGTCCTCCGGCTTCACCACGCGCCCGTCCGGCAGCGTGATGGATTCACCCTTCTGCAGCTTGCCAAAGGAAGGCCCCTCCGGCACGCCCAGCTCCCGCGCCTTCTCCAGGTGGAAGCGCCCCGGACGGCCGTCCTCCGCCAGCACGTAGCCCAGCGCGTGGATGCGGTGGTCCACGCCCACCGCCTGCACGGTGTAGCCATTGCGGCGCACCGAGTCCCCGTCCTTCAGTTCGTGGATCTCCACCGGGAAGGCCAGCGACTCCAGCCCCAGGTGCACGGCCTGATGCAACAGCCGGCGCGCGGGAGGAGGCCCGTACAGGTGCATGGGCTCGGTGCGGCCCATCATCCCCAGCGTGCGCAGGAAGCCGATGATTCCCAGGTAGTGGTCGGCGTGGAAGTGCGTGAAGAACGCCGCGTCCACGGTGAAGCCCGTGCCGAAGCGCACCATCTGCCGCTGGGTGCCTTCGCCGCAGTCGAACAACAGCAGATCCGCGTCCGCCTTCACCGCCAGACCGGAGAGGCCGCGATGCAGCGTGGGCTGTGCGGCGGAGGTGCCGAGGAAGGTGAGCCTCAGTAGGGACATGCCAGCGCTTCCCACGTCGAGAGTGGCCTCCTCGCACGCGCGGAATCTGCCTGCGCGCGAGCGTTCCCGGGGGCATTTACCAGGGTGCGAGGGGGCGTGCTATGCAGCCGGCCCTTTCGGACCCTCCCCCATGCCTGATTCCCTGACGGTCGGCCCCACGGCCGACCCCCGCCGAGTGAAAGCCCAGGACGGCCGCCTGCTCACCGTCCCTGACGGCTGGGCCCTCCTCCCCCCCGGCGACGCCGGCCTCACCCGCCGCGTGAAGGCCGCCGGCCCCTCCTGGACCGTGGTGGAGAAGGTGGGCCGCAAGCTCTTCTCCCGGGGCGTGTGGGCGCCGGAGGCCCACATCGTCCACGCCCGCGCCGCCCTGGACGACGAGCGCGCCACCCCCGCCTACGCCAAGAAGCTGGCCCAGGGCCGCGAACGCCGCGCCAAGGAGCAGGCCGAGTACGAGGTCGACTTCGCCAACGCCGTCCTGCGCTTCCTCGCCTTCAGCCCCGCGTGGCTCCCCCACGCCAAGCGCCTGGCCGTGATGGTCGCCGGCCACGCCACCCCCGTGGGCAGCGGCACCGTCGCCCGCACGGAGCGCATCCCCATTGAGAGGCGCGCGGAGGCCGCCGTCATCGCCTGGATGCGCCACCAGACCACCGGCTACGACGACATGCGCATCCAGCGCGTGAAGGGCGCCCGCCGCGAGGTGCGCCGCGAGCTGGCGGAGGTGTCCCGCGCCATCCTGGACCTGCACCGCCGGGACGCCCCCCACGCCCCGCCCGCGTGTCCGCTCTGCTCCGCCCTCCTGCGCCCCCCGCCGACACGCCCCTCGGATTCCTGACCCGGCGTTCAGCAACGACTGTTCTATTTCTGACCGGCGGGTTAGGAATGCGTCCGCATGCCCCGCCACGCCGACCCCAAAGCCCGCAGCGCGCTCATCGCGTCCGCGCGGGCGGAGTTCGCGAAGCGGGGCGTGAAGGGCGCGCGCATCAGCGACATCACCGCCGCCAGCGGCCTGTCCAAGGGCGCCTTCTACCTGCACTTCCCCTCGAAGGAGGCCCTCTTCGCGGCGCTGGTGCAGGAGTTCCTGGAGGCGCTGGAGGTCCTGGCCACGAAGCGCATGTCCTGCATGGACCGCTTCCGCGCCGACCACAGCGGCCTGCCGGGCCCCGGGGACGTCGCCACGCGCTCGGAGCGCTACCGCGACTTCCTGCGGATGGAGGCCGAGCTCGACGTGGAGATGCTGGAGCTCATGTGGGAGCAGCGTGAGCTCGTCACGGCGCTCATCGTGGGCAGCCAGGGCACCGCCTTCGAGTCCGTCATGTGGGACGTGGTGGACCGCGAGGTGGAGCGCATCGCCGGGGAGTTCCACCACCTGCGCGGCCAGCATCCGGACACCCCGGACGTGGACCCCAGCCTCTTCGGCTCCTTCATCGTGGGCACCTATCTGCTGCTGGCCCGGCGCATGGGACGGCTGACGCAGAAGCCGGACCTGGCCACCTGGGCCGTGGGCCTCCAACGTCTCATGCACGAAGGCTCGCTGCCCCGCGAGGCCGTGCCCGCGACGCCCGCCGCCATCGCCCGTCCTTCTTCACCGCCTTCCACGCGCCGGCGCCAAGCCCGCGCGGACCACCCGCACCGCCCGCCAAGGAAACGCCCGTGAAACCATCCACGAAGCCCTCCGCCTCCCGCGCCTTCACCGCCCTGGGGATGGCCGCCGCGCTCGCGCTCTCCGGTTGTGACAAGGCGGATGCCGCGTCCGCGCCGCCCGCCACCGCGGCCCCCGGCCAGGACAAGCCGGCGCCGGCCGTGAAGGTCGTCTCCGCGCGCGGCGTGCAGGCCTCGCAGTCGGAGGAGGTGACGGGCACGCTGTACCCCGCCCAGGGCCTCCAGGTCGGCTTCGAGGTGGGCGGCCGCCTGGAGTCGGTGCGCGCCCAGAAGGGCCAGGCCGTGAAGAAGGGCGACACGCTCGCCCAGCTCAACTCCGAAATCGTGGACGCGCAGGTGGCTGGCGCGGAGGCCGCCGTCGCCGCCGCGGAGGCCGGCGCCTCCATCGCGAAGGACGCCGCCGAGCGCACGGAGAAGCTCAGCACCGGCGGTGGCGTCAGCGACCAGCAGCACAAGAACGCCGTGGCCGCCGCCGCGCAGGCCCAGGCGCAGGTGATGGCCGCGAAGGCGCAGCTCGCGCAGGCCCGCGCGGCGCGGCGCCGGCATGACCTGAGGGCGCCCTTCGCGGGCACGCTGATTGAATCCCCGGACCAGACGGGCGCCACGGTGGGGCCGGGCTCGGCCCTCTTCACGCTGGAGCAGCTGGACACGCTCATCTTCCGCACCACCGTGGCGGAAGGGGCGCGCGCGCTGCTCAAGCCCGGCACGAAGGTGCGCGTGGCGGCGCTGGGCAACGGCGCGTCCACCGACGAGGCCGTGGTGCGCACCATCCTGCCCTCCGCGGACCCCACCACCCGCCGCATCCCGGTGGAGATCTCCGTGCCCAACGCGGACGGCCGCTTCGTGGCCCACACCCTGGCGCGCGCCATGCTGAAGCTGGGGGAGACGCAGGACGCGCAGCTGCTCCCCACGACGGCGCTGTCCTCCTCCAACGGGGACCACGTCCTGGTCGTCAGTGACGGCTCGCTCCAGCGCGTGGACGTGCAGGTGCTGGAGCGCCGCGAGCGCGAGGTGGTGGTGCGCGCCGCGGCCGCCCTCCAGCAGGTGGTGGACTTCCCCACGCCCTCCCTGACCCCCGGCACCCGCGTCTCCGTGAAGTAGCCGCAAGCCGCCCCTTTTCGCCGCGGCCTTTCTTCGCGCGCGGCGTGCGTGAGCTCTTCCATGATTCTCAGTGACGTTTCCATTCGACGGCCGGTGTTCACGGCCATGGTGTCCCTGCTGCTCATCGTGCTGGGCGTGATGGGCCTCAAGCGCCTGGGCACCGACCTCTACCCGGACGTCAGCTTCCCCGTGGTGGTGGTCAACACCCTCTACAAAGGCGCGGGCCCGGGCGAAATCGAGACCCAGGTCATCAAGCCCCTGGAGGACGCGGTCGCCGGCATCAGCGGCGTGGATAAAATCCACTCCTTCAGCCGTGAGAACGTGGGCACCGTGGTGGTGTCCTTCACGCTGGGCACCGCCCTGGACACCGCCGTCCAGGACGTGCGCGACAAGGTGGGCCAGGCCGTCAACAAGCTGCCCACGGACGCGGACGCGCCCATCGTCAGCCGCGTGGACCTGTCCGCCGCGCCCATCCTCACCTACGCCATCTCCGCGGACATGCAGTCCCAGGCGCTGCGCAAGCTGCTGGATGACCGCATCAAGCCCGCGCTCGCGCAGCTGGCCGGCGTGGCGGAGGTGCGCATCACCGGCGGTGACACGCGCGAAATCCAGGTCGACATCGACCTGGACAAGGCCCGCGCCGTGGGCATCGCGCCGTCCCAGGTGTCCCAGCGCATCGCCATGGAGAACCTCAACCTGCCCGCGGGCCGTCTGCAATTGGGGCCCAACGAGCTGACCGTGCGCGCCATGGGCGAGTTCATCAGCGTGGAGGACCTGCGCAAGCTGCCCATCGCCCGCAGCAGCACCGGCGCGCAGGTGCGCCTGGAGGAAGTCGCCACCGTCACGGACGGCGTCGCCGAGCGCCGCACCACCGCGCGCCTCAACGCCCGCGACGCCGTGGTGCTCGAGCTCGTGAAGCAGCCGGGCTCCAACACCGTGAGCGTCAGCGACGCGGTGAAGAAGACGCTCGCCCAGATGGGGCCGGTGGTGGGGCAGGGCTTCCAGGCCACGCTCCTCATCGACCAGTCGGACCTCATCCGCGCCAACACCCACGAGGTGTGGATCGCCCTCATCTTCGGCGGCCTGATGGCGGTCCTCATCATCCTGATGTTCCTGTTGGACCCGCGCGGCACGTTCATCTCCGCGCTCGCGCTGCCCACGTCCGTCATCGGCACGTTCTTCGTGATGTACGTGCTGGGCTACTCGCTCAACCAGATGACGCTGCTGTCACTGTCGCTGGCCATCGGTCTGCTCATCGACGACGCGGTGGTGGTCCGTGAGGCCATCACCCACCGCCTGGAGCAGGGCGAGGACCCGATGAGCGCCGCGTCCAACGGCACCAAGGACGTGGGTCTGGCGGTGCTCGCCACGACGCTGGCCCTGGTGGCGGTGTTCATCCCCGTGGCCTTCATGCCCGGCATCGTGGGTCAGTTCTTCAAGCAGTTCGGCATCACCATCTCCGTGGCGGTGCTCATCTCGCTGTTCATCTCCTTCACGCTGGACCCCATGCTGTCCGCGCGCTTCGCCAAGGCGCACAAGCCGGGGGAGCAGCGGCACGAGCCCGCCGTCTTCCGCGCGCTGCGCCGCTTCCTGGAGGCCACGGAGTCCACCTACGCCCGCATCCTGGGCTGGGTGCTGCGCCACAAGTGGACCACCGCCGGCCTCACCGTGCTGGCGCTGTTCCTGTCCTTCGGCGCCGCCAGCCGCCTGGGCGTGGAGTTCATGAGCGCGGAGGACCGCTCGCAGCTCATCGTCGAATTGCAGCTGCCGGACTCCGCCAACCTGGCGCAGACGACGGAGCGCGCCGCGGAAGCGGAGGTCCTCCTCAAGAAGATCCCCGAGGTCACGGACATCTACACGACGGTCGGTCCCAACGGAGACGTCTACAAGGCGCGCATGCGCGTGCTCACGGTGGGCAAGGATAAGCGCACCAAGAGCATCGGCACCCTCAAGGAGGAGGCCCGCGCCCTGCTGGTCCCCAACCTGGTCTCCACCGCCATCACCCTGTCGGACCCGCCGTCCATCGAAGGCCTGGGTGACTGGTTCCCCATCATGGTGCGCGTGGTGGGCCCGGACCTGAAGCGCGTCAACGAGGAGGCCGAGCGCGTCGCCAGCATCCTGCGCACCCTGGGCACCTCCGACGTTCGCGTGGACTCCAACCCGGCCAAGCCGGAGCTCCAGATTCAAATCGACCGCGCGCGCGCCGCGGACATGGACCTGTCCGCCGGGTCACTCGCCGCGCAGCTGCGGCTGGCCATCGACGGTGACGTGACGGCCAAGCTGCGCGAGGGCACGGATGAGACGGACATCCGCGTGCGCCTGCGCGAGCAGGACCGCGCCACGCCGGAGCGCGTGCGCCAGCTGATGATCGCCACGCCCAAGGGCCTGCACCAGGTGACGGACGTGGCGGAGGTGTCGCTCAAGGACGGCCCCAGCGTCATCGAGCACGAGAACCGCGAGCGCCAGGTGGCCGTCGTGTCCCAGCTGGCCAAGGGCGCCGCGCTGGGTGACGTGGCCACGAAGCTCAAGGCCGCCATCGCGGAGAAGCCGCTGCCGCCCGGCTACGCCATCGTCTACGACGGCCAGATGAAGAGCCTGGATGAGCAGAACGACGCGTTCGGCATCGCGTTCGGTCTGGCCTTCGTCTTCATCTACATGGTGCTCGCCAGCCAGTTCGAGTCCTTCAAGCACCCCTTCACCATCATGGTGTCGCTGCCGCTAGCGCTCGTGGGCGCGCTCCTGGGACTCGTCGTCACGAACTACCACGTCAGCATGGGCGCGATGATTGGCGTCATCCTGCTGATGGGCCTGGTGACGAAGAACGCCATCCTCCTCATCGACGGCGCGCTCCATCACCTGCGTGAAGGCGACTCCGTGGACGAGGCCCTGCTCAAGGCCGGCCCCCGCCGCCTGCGCCCCATCCTCATGACGAGCGCGGCCATGGCCATTGGCATGGTCCCCACCGCCGTGGGCACGGGCATCGGCTCCGAGTTCCGCGCCCCCATGGCCATCTCCGTCATCGGCGGCGTCATCACCTCCACCTTCCTCACGCTGCTGGTGGTGCCGGTGGTGTTCGCGGCGATGGAGAAGCTGTCCTTCCGCAAGAAGCAGCCCCGCGCGCAGGGACCGCACTCCGCGCACCCCGTGGACGCGTCCGCGGCGCACGACCGCGCGGCCTGAGGCCTCACGGCATGAAACAAAAGGCGCGGGTGACGGCTCCGTCACCCGCGCCTTTCATTTGAAACAAAGGGGATGAAACAAGTTCCGGGTGGGCGTCTTCCGCGGGAGGCTACCGGCTCCGGGCCTTGCCGGAGACGGGGCGTTCGCGGGCGTCCTGCCCGGAAGGAACGGCTCTAGCGCGAAGCCGACATGCCTTCGCCGTTGAGCAGGCGCACACGCGCCTTGGCGAGCTGGTTCTGCGCTTCCTCCAGCGACACACAATCCACGGTGATGTCGTCGTTGGGGGATGCTTCCGACGCCACGCGGGCCGTCTGCAGGCGCGCGATGGTGGAGTCCGACACGTGCGCGCACATCGCACAGCCATTCTTGCGCCCGTGGTTGATGACCTCGGAGAACAGGTTCGCGGATTCCGGCTCCAGCGGGCGCAGGCCCCGCATGTCGGCCAGAACCAGGTGCCGCCCCCCGCCGTAGCTGTCCGTGGCCTTCTTGTAGACGGCCACGTACTCCTTCATCTCGTTCGGCCGCATGAAACCGCTCATGCGGGCAGTGATGGTCCGACGGCTGACATCGTTGGTGACTTCGAACATAGGTGCGCCCTCCCTCGCAGGATCAAAGCCTAACAGACGTCTTTCGGACTTTCACCAGCCCCCCCTTGATTCCTTGGACGGTGTAAGGTTTGAAAGGAATTGCGTGTTATTCCTTCTGGGTGGGTTGTAAAAATGAAGAAGCCCGGCCCACGTGAGCGGGACCGGGCTTCCGTGCTCTGGGGTTGACCCGGAGCGGGTGGAGATCAACCCACTGAGCGGACGTTCTGCGCCTGCAGGCCCTTGGGGCCGCGCGTCACCTCGAACTCCACCTTCTGACCTTCCTGAAGCGTGCGGAAGCCGTCCATGTTGATGGCGCTGTGGTGGCAGAACACGTCCTCACCACCGCCGTCCTGAGTGAGGAAGCCAAAGCCCTTCGCATCGTTGAACCACTTCACCGTACCAGTAGCCATGAATCGTCTTCTCTTTGTTGGTGGGGCGCGGCACCCACCGCCCGGGAGCGGTCGGTCCTCTCGAAATGTGAGGGCCTGAGTGCGCACAACAGTCTGCCCGTCGGGGAGGGGTGGGTGGAAGCCCCCTTGCTGAGCAGTCAACAGTTCGTGGGGTAGTCAGCCTCCCCACCACTGTTGGCACAGGCAGGCGGGCGTGGGGCCAGGGCGGCTCCAGCGCCTGGGTTTGGAGGCATGGCTACCGTTCCGGGCAAGGCCACGAAGGCCGGGAGAGGAGTCACGTCATGTACGAGGTCCGAGGCCCCGAGCCCCTGCTGCCCCCAGTTCCTCCGCGCCCGGAGGGCGCCGTGCGGCGCGAGTGGCGCCGGATGAGGGACCACAGCGCGGCGGCGGGCATCCTGTCGCGTCCGCTGTTCGGCCGGCTGCCGCTGCGCCGTTGGGTGTCGCAGGACCTGCACTCGGTGCTGGACTACGTGGGTGGGGCGGCGCTGGTGGCGGTGGGGAGCGCGTCCGGCGACAGCAAGGCGAAGGCGGCCGGCTGGGCGCTGGGCGGGGCCGCGGTGGGCGTGTCGCTATTCACGGACTACCGGCTGAGCCTCACGAAGCTCATCCCCATCGAGGCGCACGAGCTGGCGGACTACGCCTATGGCCTGGGCGCGGTGCTGGCGCCCTTCGTGCTGGGGTACGCGAAGCGCTCGCCGGTGGCGGCGGCGCTGCACGTGCTGCTGGGCGTGAAGGTGCTGGCCGCGTCGCTCGTCACGGACTACCGCTGCCAGACGGGCATGCACCTGGGCGGAGAACTGGCCACGGACCCCGAGGGCATCGGGGCCTGAAGTCAGGGATGGAGCTTGAGCAGGAAGCCGTCCTGCAGCGGCCGTGACGGTCCGTCCTCCGGCATGGACCGGTTGAAGCCTCCGGCGAGCAGCACGCCCCCGGACGCGTCCACGCTCACGGCGCGGGCCTGGGCCACGGTGCCGGGGCTCGCGAATCCGCGCACCCAGAGCGACGTGCCCTCTTCCGGTAGCAGCTTCGCGACATACAGGCCCGGAGGCAGGCTGCCCCCGCCCAGGGCGAGGCCGCCGTCATGGCCGCCCGCCACCGTCAGCTGGCCCGCGTCGTCGGTGGCCACCATCGGTGCTCCGGTGGGGAAGGTTCGCGCCCACTGCTGGCTGCCGTTCGCGTCGTAGGCCAGGAGGAAGCCGTCGCGGGAGTCCGCGCGGTGGAAGGTCTTCTGGAAGTACAGCCGGCCGCTGAAGCCTCCGCCCACGAAGACGCGGTCCGCCCCTACCGCCACGGACACCGCCGTGCCATCCGTGCCGCGCACGTCGTGGCTCCAGACGTGGTCTCCGTCCCGGGTGAGCTTCACCACGAAGGGCGTGTGCTGGCGCACGGTGACGAACGTGGCGTCTCCCAACGACACCGCCCCCGCGTAGCCGCCCACCACGTGCACGTCGCCAAAGACATCCACCGCCACCGCTCGCGCGGAGACCTCGCCTTCGCCTGAAGGCATCCACACCCGGCTCCAGCGCTGCTCACCCTTGGCGCCCACGCTCAACGCGAAGCCCGCGTGCCGGCCAGGGGGCGTGCGCTTCAAGCCCTCTCCCAGATCGCGCGCGCCGGCGAAATCCCCCACCAGCACCGCGCCCCCGTGGTGGTCGGACGTGACGCCGTTCACCGCCACCGGGCCTTCACCCGGCAACGAGCGCACCCAGTCCAGCGCGCCTCCGCCGTCCAGCCGGGCCAGGAACGGCCCCTCCGGCAGCGTGGCGCTGTCGCGGGTGAAGCCCGCGGACATGCCCGTGATGAAGATGTTGTCGGCGGCGTCCACCGCCAGGCCGCCTACGCGGGCCCTCGCCTCGTGCTCGGGCGTCCAGCCCCGCGCCCACTTCAGCGTCCCGTCCGGCGAATACCGCGCCACCAGCAGGTGTGGCGCCACGACGTTGCGATTGAAGGGCAGGGGACCCGCCCCCAGGTCGATGGGTTCTTGATAGGTCGCCGCCACCAGGACGTCCCCGTTGGAGGTCACCACCGCGTGCGGAGCCTGTGGGTCCCCAACCATCAGGGTCCGCGACCACACGTGTGCCTCCACGCCCTCTGGCGCTACCTGTCCACCCACCTCACCGAGCACCGGGATGCGCGGTGCCGTGGCTCGGGCTTCCTCGCACCCCACGAGGAACATCCCCCCCATGAACACCGCCATCCGAATCCACGCCACCGCCGCCCCCCGTCCCGGACTCGCC
>NZ_RAWQ01000173.1:0-24333 GCF_003668965.1 Corallococcus sp. AB030 | reverse complement strand
GCTCATGTCGGTGCACTCACCAGGGGTGCTCAGCTCTTCCTTTCCCTGCAAGCTCAACCCTGCCCACGGGGCTGGCGGCCGCTCGGCCTCCAGCACCTTTCTTCAGATAATTAGGGACACCCCCTAGGGTGCCGCGCCATGGCCATCATCATGGAAGGACTGACGAGCTGCCCCATCTGCGGCAGCACCGACTTGTCGAAGCCGTACACCGCGACATCCGGCGGGGCCTTCCCTGAAGGGGATGAGCTCTGGCGCTACTGCGACGCTCCGCTGCATCTCGAATGCCTGGCTCACTGGCCGCACCGTGAGCGGTTCTCCCGCGGCTATTTTGATCTCTGGAGAAATGAATCCATGAGCGGCCACGGAGGCCTGCTGGCGGAGGCGCCCAGGTGGCTCTTGCGCTGTGGTCCCGCGAAACCAGAAGCCGAGCCCTACTACGTGGAAGTCCACATCGCCGACTGGCCCATGAGGCTCTACTCGCGCTGGGCGCAGTGGCCGGACTACTCCGCGCAACAGTATCGCCAGGGGCTGATTGGAGAGGCGTTGGAGGCGGCGGACGAAGTCATGTCGGAGGTTCGCAAGATTGCTCCCGACCTGGAGTCCCTGCGGGCATTGAGGCAGCGGATGCTGTTCAAGCCAGCCTCGCCTTGAAGGCCCCGTCAGCGGACCTCTCCGGCACATCCTCCAGGCTGGAGATGACCCGCGCGAGCAGCGCGCGCCGGTCCGGGCGGGCATGGGCCAGCTCGCCTCGGAGGATGGGCAGCGCGGCCCCTCCCATGACGAGCAATCCATCCCAGGCCGCGCGCGCCACCGCATTGCGGCGGTCAGGCAGCAGCGCCGCCACCTCCGCCACCGCTGGCAGGTGCCCTCCGAACGTGAGCGTCCGGACGGCCCGGACGACGTGCCCGGCCTCCGCATCCTTGAGCAGCTCGCGGGTCAGCTCCAGGTACGGCTCCCGTGGCACCTGGACCTTCAGCAGCCGGTGCGCATGCAGGCGCACCGAGGGCTTCCGGTGGGTGAGCAGCCCCGTCAGTCGTTCGACGACGTGAGGCGCACGCCTGAGCACCATCCACTTCATCGCCTTCACTTCCGGCTCGGGGACATCCCAGGCCAGCGCCTCCAGCCTCCGCTCCACGTCGCGCATCAGCTCCGCAGGGAGCTTCTTTTCGAGCGACGGATCATCCAGGACGAGGAGCGCGAGCGCCGTGACGACCTCCGTCCGCAGCGCGGGCGTGGTGACCCGCGCGAGCAGCGCGCTCCGCACCTCCGGGCCCTGCCGTTCGAGCCCTCGCGACACCGCCGCCAGGGCCTGGGCGTCGTCCTTCTGGTTCGCGATTTCGATGAGCCCGTCCGCCAGGCGGAAGGCGTCTTCACGGCTCCCCCAGGAGGCGCGTCCCGCGAGGACCTGCAACGCCGCCTCGCGATGACCGTCGTCCTCGTGGACGATGCGCAAGAGCGCGTCCTCCAGCATCCGACCGTCGCGGCCCTGCGCGGGGTCCGCTCGCTGGAGCCACTCCAGGAAGTGCGTTCGCGCCAGGCCTCGCGCCTGGAGGAACATCGCCATCAACTCGGGTCCCCACACCGTGTTGCCCGGGAGGATTTCGAGCGCCGCGGAGTGGCCTTCTCGAAGCATCGGAAGGACGAAGGGCAGCACCCGGGCCGCCGGGAGCGAGCGCAGCCTGTCCGCCGCCATCGGCCCCGACCGACCCCGGCCCATCCGCCACACGTCCAGCAGAAGCAGGACCAGGGAGGGCAGCAGACTCCGCTTCGACCCGAGCCCGCCGAGCAACTCCAGCAGCGACTCCAACCAGGCTTCTCCTTCCAACTTCTCCGCATCGGAGCCCGGGGCTCCGAGGGAACCGAGCGTCGCGCGCAGTGCGTCCAGATCCTGTCGGTCCACGGCCCACGGAGGGATCCACCGGAGCGGCCGCGCCTCGCCGAGGATGTCGAGCAGGGATTTGAGGCGAGGCAGTCCCCGCACCCGCCAGAGCTGTCGCGCGGCCTGTCGGCGGACCTCGACGTGGGCATGGGACAACAGATCGACGAGCAGCGCCTCATCCTCCGCCGAAGTGGGTGTCCCCAGCGCCGCGAGCGCTGCGAGGGCGATCCCCCGTTCATGGTGGCGCGCGAGTCGCCGCAGGGCCGCGCGAGCCGCCTCCGTTCCGACCTCCGCCATCCACCGCACGAGCACTCCCGCTCGCGGAGACATCCCGGATCCGGCGGCGAGGGCAAGCTCCGCGAGCAGCGCATCCTCCGGCACGCGTGCGCCCCACTCATCGCGGACGAGCTCCAACAGGTCCCCGTGCGGCCCTCGCGCCGCCGCGGCCAGCACCTGGAGCGGCGGCACTTCTCGCAGCGCGTACGGCACGAGGAACCGCCGCACCGAAGGCCCGCGGGCCTGGGTCAGCGCCTCCATCAGCCCAGGGCCGGACAGGTCCCCCGCGAGGATGCGTCGCTCCGTCCCCCAGAGCGCCACGCGCTCGTCCGGGAGCGAGGAAGCCATCCGAGCCTCCTCCAGGGAAGGGACGGCCCCCAACCGGAACAGGACGCCAAGGGCCTCGTGAGGTTCGATGAGCTTCCCCGTCCATGCGCGTCGGACCTCCGCGAGCGCCCCCACCTGCTCGGGCTCGGACAGCCGTCCGGCGAGCGCCGTCAGCAGGCCCAGGGCCAGTCGCCGCAAGGAAGGCCTGGGGCTGTCCAGCAGGCCGCGAATCCCATCGAGGTGCCGCTTGAGGACGGCCGCTCGCGTGTCCGTGAGGGCCGCGCTGGCCACCGCCGCGAGCCGCTTCGTGAACTCCTCTTCCGCGGTTTCGAGCAGGGCCGCGTCCCCGGACGACAGCGCGTCATCCATCCACGCGAGGTCCGCATCCAGCCGCCGCTCCCGGAGCAGCCTCGCCTGCACGGGGTCGTCGGACGTGGCGGGAATCCACTGCGACAGGCCATGGCGCCGCAGCAGCACCTCCAGCGTCTCGCGCTCCGGCGACGAAAGCAGGAGGACTCCGCCATGGACCGCATCGTTCAGCACCTTCGCGGAGCGTGTCCCACGCCGCAGGAGTGACACGAGCGCATGGGGCGACAGCTCGCCGGAGAGCAGCTCGCACAGCAACTCCTGCTCACGAGGCGTGTCAGCGTCCTCGAGTGCATCGAGCACGGTCGCCACATGGCCCCGTCCGCAGGCCGCACGCAGCGCGCGGATGAGGGACTCGCGCAGGCCCGGGTTGTCGTGGCGCCGGAGCCAGCCCAGCATCAGCCCGATGGGCGGCGGCCAACCGGGGCCCGCGTTGACGAGCGCCTCGGCGGCGGTCTTCTTGATGTTCATGTTGGGGTGCGCGAGCCCCGCCGCGAGGAGCGGCACCGCCCACTCCACCTTGAACACCCCGAGGCCACTGAGCGCCTGTCGCAGGCGATAGATGTCCTCCGACCGCGCGAAGGGCACCAGCCAGGCCACGGCCCGCGAATCTCCGGAGTGCGCGAGGCACTCCAGCACGAGCTTCGGCACCTGCACGCCCTCATGGCGGAGCAAGCGCCGCAGCCGCCGCGCGAGCGCGGGATGCCTCCGGCCAACGAGCTGCCCCAGCACCCGTTCGAGCTGCGCGTCGCTCAGGTCCCGCCGCTGGAGCAGGTCGAGCAGACACTCCGTGAGGACCCGCGCGCCGGCTTCGTCTTCCGATACGGGGGCGGAGCGCCGGTCCGGGCGCACACGACCCCGAGCATGGAGCCCACGCCCCACCTGTGCGACGGCCTGCTGCGCCGCGGACCGGACATGCTCGTCCGCATCGAGCAACAGCTCCCCCAGCGGCACGAGTGCGCGCCGCCGGGCTTCATGGCCGAGCTGGCCGATGGCCTCGAGTCGCAGCGGATGCTGCGTCTGGAGCGCGATGCGGGAGACCTCGCAGAAGGACGCGTCGTCGTAGCCGGGCTGAAGGCTCGCGAGCACCTCACGGCTCGGCGCGGCCTCCACTGGCGAGGGCATGGACGCGGAGGTGTCTTCAAGCGCCGCCAGCAGGGCGTGCGCTTCGGAGCGCCAGGCGGAATCCGTCAGGCCTGGGTGGGCACGAAGGAACGCCACGGTGCGCGCGCCGCCCAGGTGGTGGAGCGCATCGAGGCAGGCCCAGGGTTCGGCATCGAAGCAGGCGAGGAGGTCCTCCTCGGCGGCGGCGTGTCCCTGGTGTCCAAGTGCCTCGATGACCTCCGGCCGGAGCGTGCGCGCTTCGGGCCGGACGAGCAGGGCGCGGAGCAGGTCGAACGCCTCCGGACCGTCCAGTTCGCGCAGGAGCGCGAGGTGCCGGGTGAAGTCCGCGTCCGTGGCGGACAACCGCCACAGCGGTTCGACGTACTCACGCTGCCGGAGACTTAACACCTCCGCGATGACCTCGGGCGTGATGGCCGGGTTGGAGAGGAACAGCTCGCGCACCCGGGGGACATCGTCCGGCTCGCACCGCACGCCCCGCCGGTAGAGCGTCTGGAGAAACCCCGCGCACGTGGGGCCGAAGAGGAGCGGATCCTCAAGTGAGAGGTGGAGCGACAGCCGCAACTCCGCATGGCTCGCGAAGGGTGCCAGCAGGGCCATGGCCTCGCGTCGCACCCGGAGCGATCGCCGGCCGTCCTCCAGCACGAGCCGCAGCGCGGCGGCGTCTCCTCGACGGGCAAGGATGCGCAGCGAAGCGAGGGCCAGTCGCTCCGAGCGCTCCAGCAGGCCCTGGAGCGAACCGAGGGGAGGCGCCAGGTCGGGCCTTGCCGCCCAGGGTTCAGCGAGCAGCTCCGCGGCCTGGAGCGCCACCCGCGCGTCCGGGGCTTCGAGCGCGCGGACCGCGACTGCCAGCGCATGCTTCACCGTGACGAGTCCCAGACCGAGCGCCCCGCCCAGGTGGCGAAGACCCTCGAGCTGGACCTCCGGGTCCAGGTGGCCGCACAGCGCGTCGACCAGCGCCTCCGCGTCAACCCCATCGGCTGGGGAGAGTCGCTGCACGGCATGCAACAGCAGTGCGCCACCCGGCAGGACGGCCAGCTTCGCGGGTTCACGAAGCATCTCCGTGACGAGCCACTCCGCCTCCGCGTCAACGGGGAGCGGCTCCGTTCCCTTCGCCAGCGACTTCAGCCTCGCCAGGGGAATCTCCTGCGGTAACAGCCGGGCCAGCCTGGCGAGGAGCACCTGCGACTCGGGAGCGCACGCGCCGAGGCCCGCCGGAAGCGCCTCCATCAGGGACACTGGCGTGTCACCGCCCTCCAGCCGTTCCAGGCGGCGCTTCAGGTGCAGCAGCGCCGCGTGGACCTCTTCCGGATCGGACGCGGCGAGCAGACCGCGAAGCTCCTCGGGGGCCAGCCGCTCGGTGAGGAGCCGCTGCGTGAGGAGCGCACGGCGACGACGCGGGGTGAGCTCGACCGGTTGGGGCTGAGGCATGGAACCCTTATAGGCGGACCGGGGAAAGCCCGGCACGCCCCAGGGGACGCCAGCCGTGCCCTGCCCTGACACCCACGGAGGGACGGCTCGTGCAGCTCTTCGACACGGTGGCGGATCCGGCGGAACTGCGCGACGTGGCCGGTGAGGCTCGCGGCGCAGTGGGGCCCTGAGGGGTTCAGGCCCCAGCGAGCACAGCGGGTTCTGGAGGCCTGACATCCATCCGCCGCAGCGCTGTCACGGTTCCCACGAACGCCAGTGAGCACACCACCAGCAAAGTCACGTGTACGGAGGCCGGTAGCTCCGTGGTGGACGGCGCATAGCGAGACAGCAGGAACGAGGTCAGGTTGTTGAAGACGTGGACGAAGATGGGCAGCCGCAGGCTTCCCGTGCGCTCCGCGAGCCAGCCCAGGAACAGGCCCATCATCAGGGCCATGGGGCTGTGGATGGGGTCGAAGTGCAGGATGCCAAAGAGCGTGGCGGCTCCCGCGATGCCAGCCGTGCGCCCCCAGCGCTCCACGAGCCGCGTCTGCACATAGCCCCGGAAGAAGAGTTCCTCCCCAGTGCCCGCGACCAGCGAGCCAAAGAACAGCAACGCCGCGAAGGTCGCGACAGAGCCCTGGCTCGCGGCCTGTAGCCCCCTCAGTGACGCCCCGGAATTCCACACGCCTGCGAGCACCGACAGGCTCTCCATGGCCTGCCCCATCGTGAAGCAGCCCACCAGCGCGGCCGCCCAGGCCCAAGGAGGTATCAGCGTTCCCGCGTCCAGGCGCAGCCGCTGCCTCAACGGCGTGGAGGACAAGAACCCGCCCAGGAGCGCAGCGACCAACCCAAAGCAACTGGACGTCATCACGGCCGCGACCATCAGCCAGGGCATCGACTTGAGCTGCTCAGTCAGGGCCTGGATGGCTACCGTGTCCTGGGGTTTCACTCCTGCGCGGAGCATCTCCATCGCCATCGCGATGCTGGCGGAAATGACGCCCCCGACGACGATTGCGGTCACCAGGAGCGCGAACGCAACCAGGACCGTCCACACGCGTGGCGGCGATGTGGGGACCGGCGAATGGGCGGTGGAGGACGGGTCGGAAGGTGAATCCATGGCGGCCGATGCTACCTCCCCACTTTGAGCGAGAGGAGAACGACCTCATCATGAGGAAATGCCAATCCCTGATCTCCAAGACGTCGCGAGGACTGATGCCGAGGCCAGGTTTCTGGAGGCGCTGCTCCATCTTCAACCGAATCTTGATGTGTGGCAGCACGAGAGCGCGGAGGGACATCCGTGGCTTATCGTGTCCATGGACTTCGTCGAGGACGGAGCAGTTCGCGACACACTGCGACTCGACTTCGACGGCCGAGCGATTCGTGGTGGCTGGAGTCGAAGTTTTCTAAATGGGGACGATGGGGTCCCGGCGCAAGACGCAGGCGTTGACGTTGGACCACCTGATGGAATCGAGATTGAACAGGGGGCTCCTGCGGAACTAGCAGCTGCTGCTGCCGCATGGTTCGCACTGCACGCCCGCCAGTGGGCAAGCAGTCCGAGGCGAGCCCGTTGGAACCTCTAGGTCAGAGCGAAGTCCGATGTTTTTGCACACGTCCGCCTATACGTCGACGTGACGCTCTACCGCCTCGGCACGAGCAACGATTCCACCACCGCGACGCGCGTGGCGGTGCTGCACACGGCCCCCCCAGAACGTGTGCCTGCCCGGCTCGGACCTCGCGACGAGCCGGTTCAAGCACTCGCTGCCTCATGGCCGCGTCAGCGTGCTCACCGGCATGTTCAGCCCGTAAACGCCGAAGTCCTGTGAAGCAGCGCCGAAGCCCCGCACGAACTCCGGTTCAGCCCTCACGAGCCTTGCGCCGGTACTCGCCGGGGGGCACTCCCATCTCCCGTCGAAAAGCCCGATTGAAGGCGAACTCGGACTCGTAACCCACGCGGCCCGCGATGGCCGCGAGCCCGTCCTGTCCGTCACGCAGCGCGTGCGCGGCCTCCTGCATCCGAAGCCGCGTGAGGTATTCATGCGGCGCCACGCCCACCTCGCTCGCGAAGCGCCGCGCGAGCGTCGCCCTGGATGTCCCCGAGCGCCGCGCCAGCTCGCTCACGGTCCAACTCCGCCCTGGCTCCGCGTGCATCCAGCCCAGGGCGCTGGCGAGCGTCCGGTCGCCGAGCGCTCCCAGCCAGCCCGCGCCGCCAGGCGGCTGCGCGTCCGCCCAGGCACGAAGCACCTGCACCAGCAGGATGTCGAGCAACCGGGAGACGATGACCGAGGCGCCCCGCTCTCCCCGCTCGTACTCCCGTTCGAGCAGCGACACCGTGGGCAACAGGGCACGCGCGTCCTCGGAAGCCCCCCTCAGGTGGACCCGCTCGGGAAGCAGCCGCAACACGGGATGCGCTCCCGGCTCGTCGAACGCGAAGAAGCCACAGAGCACCCGCGACTCCACGCCGGTCCCGCCCAGCACATACGAGGAAGCCCCGTCCCCACGTGTCGCCAGCCACTCCTCCACCCTCACCTTGGGGCTGCGGGGCGAGTCCGCCATGGCATGCCCGTCGCCGCGCGGCAGCAGCACGACATCCCCCGGCCCCAGCGCGACGGTGTCCCGCCCCTGCGTGAGGTGACAGGAGCCCGCGATGATCAGATGCAGGGCCGCCGTGGCCGTGGGTGCAAAACGCAGCCCCCAGGGGGCCCGCGCCACGGTGCGGCAGTAGAGCTGCCCTCGCAGACGGGTTCGCTCGAGGATCTGCCCCAGCAGGTCGGAAGCATGCGCGAGGTCCATGCCCTCAAGGCTAGCAGCGGGCTGCCCCCAGCGCTCACGCCCTGAGCGTTTCAGACAAAAGGTTGAGCCGTCCGAGAATGGCGGCTCCGAGGCCAGGCCGTCACATTCCCAGTCATGAACGACACCCGCTCTTCAGCTGGAGGCCTCATGAACCCGAATCCCTCACAGTTGCCCTGGAAGCTCACATCTCCCACGGCCTTGTTCACCTTGCTGCTGGGCGCCTTCATGCTGTTCCTCAGCCTCAATGCCGCGCGGGACCCGCTCAGCGCGGCCAGGGGCTTCGGTCTGCGCGACTCCGGGAGCGAGGTCATCCCCTGGCTGTACATCAAGGCGGGCAGGGACCTCGGCGTGGCACTGGCGATGTTCGCCCTGGTGGCCATCCGGCAGCGAAAGGCCGCGGGCGTCTTCGTGCTCGCATGCATGGTGATGCCCATCGTGGACGCGCTGACCGTGATGCATGGCGGTGCCTCGCTCGCCTTCGCGCTCGCGGTCCATGGAAGCGCGGCGGTCTACGGAGTCGTGCTGGCCGCCGCGCTGCTGCGCCCCCAGAAGGGCACCGCTTGATTCACCGCGGGTGCGCACACCGCGGAAATTTCACGCAGGGTGGCGGCGGGAGTCGGCAAGATGCCGGCCATGAAGAGAACCCTGTGGCGTCGCGCGGGCCTGACTGTCGCGGCCCTGCTGCTGGTGTTGGTCGTCGTCGCGGCCGTGGGACTGAGCGACGTGAACGTACCGGAGACCTCGCGCTTCGACGCCGACCTGGGCGCCATCCGGGCCCTGGCCGTCTCCACCGGCGCGCCGCTCCCCACCGGATTGCGCAGCCAGCGCGTGGGCCGGGCCTCCGGAGTGCCGCACGCGCTCGTGGTGGCCGGCAGCGGCTTCGGAGAGGCCACCTTCGACTTCTACGCGTACCAGGTCGTCTATGCCGACGGCCGCACGGTGCTGGTGGACGTCGTTAACGACGAGAAGACACAGCGGGCCCAGTTCCCTGGCTCGGAGTTCGACGCCGCGGCCTATACCCGGGTCCAGGAGGCGCTGCGCCGCGCGGACGCGACGGTCGTCACCCACGAGCACTTCGACCACTGCGCGGGCATCGCGCACTCGGCATACCTGGACGAGGTGGCGAGCAAGGTTCACCTCACGGACGAACAACTGCGCAGCCCGCTCGCGCAGGAAGCCGGCTTCACCGCGGAGCTGCGCGCCAGGCTCACTCCGCTCCAGTACGAGCGCCTGCACCTGCTGCGCCCCGGCGTGGTCCTCATCAAGGCCCCGGGCCACACGCCCGGCACCCAGCTGGTGTACGTGCGGCTCGTCGACGGGCGCGAGTTCCTGCTCGTCGGCGACGTGGCCTGGCACCAGGACAACATCCGGCTCCCGAGGATGCACCCGCGGCTCACCAACTGGCTGGGCGGCGAGGATCCACAGGCGATGGCACACCAACTGCGATGGCTGCACGACCTGCTGCGCACCGCGCCCGAGCTGCACCCGGTGGTGGCCCACGACGGCGCGCAGATGCAGGGCTACCAGCGCCGTGGGCTCATCCAGGACGGACTGCTCTGATCCATTGGCTTGGGGCTGAGGTCTGACGCCTCCATGCCACAGTGCCAACGAATGATGAGCGCCGCGGACTGCCTGGCCGAAGCGGAGCGGATCCAGCGGCTGCTGGCCGAGCAGTCAGCGCGTCATGGCCGCGCTGTCCCGTGGGTCGAGATCCGTCCGGGCAATCTCGATGCTTGCCACGAGGGTGCTCGCGACGACATCCGTCACCAGGAGAAGCACGAACGCGACCAGCACCGATCACACGTGCGGACGCGGCGACTCGGGGAGCGGAGGGCTGGTGGCGTAGGACGGCTCGGAAGGGAATCCAAGGCGGCCGAGGGTACCGCCCGTGTGGGCCACGCCGCGAATCCACCGCCTTGGAGCAATCGGCCGTGGCCGCACTCGTTGTACGGACGATAGGGTCTGCTTCATGTCTCGCGGATGGGAGCCCATTGCATGAAGAGGCTGCGCGCCTGGAGCCTGTGTGTGTTGCTTGCCAGCGGCTGTGCCACGACGTCCGCGGTCCGTGAATCGCCGCCCGTTCCCGACGTGGCCGCGCTGGATGCGGAAGCGGCTCGCGCGATGTCCGCGACCGGCGCGAAGGGGCTGGCCATCGCGGTCATCGACAACGGTCGTGTCGTCGCGACCCGGGCCTACGGCGCACGCGATGCGAAGGGCGAGCCGCTGCGCACGGACACGGTGATGTATGGCGCGTCCATCACCAAGACGGTCTTCGCGTACCTCGTGATGCAGTTGGCGGACGAGAAGCGCATCGACCTGGACACGTCCATCTCGAAGTACCTGGACAAGCCGCTGCCTGAATACCCGGACGAGGACCGCTATTCGACCTGGTCCCATCTGGCCGGGGATGAACGCTGGCGGGACATCTCGCCGCGCGTCCTGCTCACCCACAGCGCTGGCTTTGCCAACTTCGGGTTCCTCGAACCAGACGAGAGGCTGCGCATCCACTTCGCTCCGGGCAGCCGCTTTGCCTATTCAGGCGACGGCATCATCCTGATGCAGTTCGTGCTCGAACGCGGGCTCGGGCTGGACGTGGGTGCGGAGATGCAACGGCGCGTGTTCGACCGCTTCGGCATGCGCACGACCAGCATGACGTGGCGGCCGGACTTCGCACAGAACCTGGCTGACGGCTGGAAGGCCGACGGCGGTGTGGAGCCGCACGACGAACGCAGCAGGGTGCGCGCGGCCGGTTCCATGGACACCACCTTGGATGACCTGTCTCGCTTCGCGGCCGCGCTGGTGAGCGGCGAGGGACTGTCTCCGGAGAGCTTCGCCCGGATGACCTCTCCACAGTTGCCCATCACCACCCGGAGCCAGTTCCCTACCCTGCAGGACGAACTGCCGCCGGAGTCACGGCGCAAGGACCTGGCGGCAGGCCTTGGCGTGGTGGTGTTCGACGGTCCTCAGGGACGCGGGTTCTTCAAGAACGGCCATAACGACAGCACCGGCAATACTCTTGTGTGCCTGCCGCGTGGACGCCGCTGCGTGCTCATCCTGAGCAACGACGTCCGCGCCGAACCCGCCTATCCCCACCTCGTTCGCTTCGTGTTGGGCGAAGCCGGTGTGCCCTGGGATTGGGAGTACGGCGACATGGCGTTCTGGGATGGCCGCTGAGCCTTCACACTTCTTCACGCCCTGCTCAAATCACCGCAACCGACGGCTTCCATATTGGTTCCAGTCAAGCAGCGGGAAACAGCACCCCACTCCTGGAGCCACACGCCATGAAGAAGACGCTCGTCATCGCCGGTACCGCCGTCGTCGCCGTCACCCTGCTCACCGGCTTCGGCTGGGGCCGCCATCACCGCGGCACGCCCGACCCGGAGCGCATCAACCAGATGGTCACCTGGAAGCTGGACGACAAGCTGGATGACCTCAACGCCACCGAAGCGCAGCGCTCCTCCATCCACGCCGTGAAGGACCGCCTCCTCAACGAAGGCCAGTCGCTCATGGAGGGCCAGAAGGCCGCGCGCTCCGAGGCCGTGGCCCAGCTGGCGTCCGAAACGCCTGACTCCGCGAAGCTCCACGCCCTGGTGGACGCGCGCATCGACGCCGCTCGCGCCTTCGCCCACAAGGCCGTGGATGCCGTGCTCGAAGTCCACCGCACGCTCACTCCTGCCCAGCGCCAGGAGCTGGTCAGCGACTTCCGCGAGCGCACCGGAGAAAAGTAACCCCGCCCGTGTGGGTCTCACGGTGCGCTCGGAATGACACATTCCGTGTCCCACCGTGAACCTTCGTGGGCAGGGATGACGCGCGCGGTTATTGTCGGTCGGTGGATTACACCGACTACGCTCGACGCATCCGCTCCCACGCCTCCCTGGGGGAGCTCTCTGAATACGGCCAGGTGCATGAAGGGGGGCGCGACTATCCCCTCTTCCGCCTCATCGTCCCGGGCGACCGCTGGCTCGTCATCACGTCCGGCTTCCATGGGGAGGAGCCCGCCGGCCCGCTGACGCTCGCGAAGCACCTGCCGGACATCGTCGCGTACGCGAAGTCCAAGGGCGTGGGCCTGCGCGTCTACCCGTGCATCAATCCCTCCGGCTTCGAGGACGGCACCCGCTACAACCGCAGCGGCGAGAAGCCCAACAACGACTTCATGCGCTACGAGGTCGCTCCCGGCGAGTGGCGCGGCGAGCTCGTGGGTGACCCGTCCATCCTCCGCTGGGCCCTGTACGACGGCGGCCCCAAGGAGACGCGCGCGGTACGCACGGACCTGGCGCGCTTTCCCGCTCCGGACGCCGCGCTCGACATCCACCAGGACAACTACCTGGGCGGCGTCGCCACGTACGCGTATGTCTTCGGGGACAAGACCGCCTATCACTCCATGCAGGAGGCCGCCGCCGCGCATGCCACCGTGGTGAAGAGCCGCAAGGTGGATGACAACGCCTACGCGGACGAGCACGGCCTCATCGTCTTCCACGACGGCAGCGTCACCGATTGGTACATGCGCCAGGGCGTGCCGTACGCCGCCGCGCTGGAGACCACCACGCCCATGTCGCAGGACGCCTGTGACGCCGTGAACCTCATCTGGATCCGAGGCTTCATCGACCTGGCCGCGCGTGGAGAGGGTCCCACCCGATGATTCAACGCCCCCTGGGGAAGAGTGGTCTCACCGTGTCCGCGCTCGGCTTCGGCGCGGGGCCCGTGGGCAGTGAAGCGCTGAGCGACGCCGACGCGGAGGCGCTCCTCAACGGCGTGCTCGACGCGGGCATCACGCTCATCGACACCGCGCCCAGCTACGGCGTGTCCGAGGAGAGAATCGGCCGGATCCTCGGCGCTCGCCGCCGCGAGTTCGTGCTGTCCACCAAGTGCGGTTATGGCGTGCCCGGCGTGGAGGACTGGACGCCCGAGTGCATCACGCGCGGCGTGGACCTGGCCCTCCAGCGCCTGCGCACCGACGTGCTGGACGTGCTGCACTTCCACTCGTGTCCTCCGGACGTGCTCCACCGCCCGGGGCTCATCGAAGCGCTCACCCGCGCGGTGGAGGCGGGCAAGGTGCGCGCCGCCGCGTACTCGGGCGACAACGCGGGTTTGGACGCCGCGCTGGAGACGGGCGCGTTCGCCGTGGTGCAGACGTCCGTGAACCTCTTCGACCAGCGCTCGCTGGACCATGGCGTGGCCAAGGCCCAGGAGCGCGGCGTGGGCGTCATCGCCAAGCGGCCCCTGGCCAACGCGCCGTGGCGCTTTCCGGGGCGCCCCTACGCTCACGACGTGGGCGAGTACTGGGAACGGATGCAGCGCATGGCCCTCCAGAAGGACGGCCTGGACTGGCCGGAGCTGGCGCTGCGCTTCACCGCGTTCGCGCCGGGCGTGGCCACCTGCATCGTGGGCACTACGCGCCTGGACAACCTGCGCGCCAACGCTCGCACCCTGGAGCAGGGTCCCCTCCCCGAGCCCACCGTTCAGGCCATCCGGGACGCCTTCCGTCGCAATGACACCGGGTGGGACGGCGTCATCTGACGCAGCCCGCCAGTCTGACGTTCCGTCCTCCAGCGAAGATTTCAGCGTCGGCAACTGCTCACTATCGACGTTTGTCTCGTCCATCCGGGTCGGGTGCTCAGCCTGGGGGGCGTGGCAACCATCCGATCCATGAACGCGATGCCAGAGTCTGAGAAGGATGGAGAAATGGTGGAGCTGCACCCCACCTCGCTGGATTTGAACCAGGTGGATCCCACCCCGCAGGTGGCGAACTGGCTGCGCATGCGCGCGAGCCAGTGGCTCACCACGGCGCAGAGGGACTTCAACGCGGCCCTCTTCGCGCGCGACGGTTCGGAGGCGTCGTTCGATCGCTACTGCGATGCCCGCTCGGAGCTGGACTCCGCGGAGGCCTGGGCCCTGCGCGTCTCCGAGTTCGTGGCGCACGTGCGGTAGGTGCCGCGCGACGGTGTGCCGGTGCGTGGCTGCCTTCAGCGCCCCACGCCCATGCGCGTCCACAATTCCAACAGCGTGCGCAGCACGGACGCATCCGGCACGTCCGCCGCGGGCGGCACGTCCACGCGGACGCCGTGCGCCGCCAGCCGCGTGAAGGGGTTGTCCGCGTCCGGCGTCCTCAGCGGCACGGATGGATCCGCCGGCCGGAAGCCGAACGCCAGCGCCCGGGCCTGCACCTCCGGGCTGCGCAGGAAGGCCACCCACTCCAGCGCCGCCTCGCGCTGCTCGGGCGTCACCCAGTCCGCTTGCAGCACCGCCGCAGGATGGTCGCTCCACAGCGTCACCGGCGGATAGTCCACCCGCAGCGGCCCCCACCGGCCCTGGGCATGATCCAACTGCGCGATGGCCAGGCTCTCGTACACCAGCGCCAGGTCGTAGCGGGACGGCCCGTAGCGCACCAGGTCCGTCATGAACGTGCCCGTGGACGGCTCGAAGCGCGTCACGCCCCGCTCCAGTCCCTGGAGCCACGCCTGATAGCCCGGATCCAGCAGGTCCCCTTCCTTCACGCTCTCGCGCCGGCCCAGGTACTCCAGCGTCGCGGACAGGAGCGCCTGCAGGCCGGAGTTCGACTTCCGGGGGTCCGTGTGGCCCAGCTTCACGAAGCCCCACTCCGGCGGGCCGCCCACCGCGGGCCAGCCCCGGTCGCTCGCCACCGCGCGCTGGAGCGTCTTCCACGACAGGGCCGAGCCCCCGCCCGCCTTGCGCAACACCTCCATCCGGTCCTGCCAGCCCACGAACACCAGCGGCGTAATCACCAGCGGATGCGGCGCGGCGTCTCCCTCCGTGGCGAACAGCGGCCCGTGCGAGGCGTCCGTCGCCCAATCCGCCGCGAGCATGCGCAACTCCGCGCTGTCCGCCGGGCTCCACACCGTGGGCTTCTCCCGCCCTTCCAGGATGGCCTGCGCCGCCTCCAGCGAGCCCCGCCCCACCAGCGTCACCCGCACCCGGGGATGCGTCCGCTCGAACTCCGCGAGCGCCGCCTCCACCCACGCGCGCTTCTCCGTGCTGTAGAGGAACGTGATGTCCGTCACCCGCCGCCGCGACGGCAGCACGGTGGACTCCGGCTCCGGCGTCCCCTGCAGGGGCGCCATCGGGGCCGCCAGCAGGTAGAACACCCCCAGCAACGCGGCCAGCATGCCAATGACGAGGAGAGCCCGGGGCTTCATGCTCCCCCTCGTACCCCGGGTCGCGGTCCCGGAAAGCCCGCCGGTGCTTTTGTCACAACCCTGTCACTCACAGCCTCTCCCCTGGCCGCTCCCCTTCCAGGAACCATCCTGTCGGTTTGTTTGCCCTCATAGGACTGGCAGAATGGGCCGGATGACGACACTGGCACGAAGCATCGCGCTCCTGGGACTGGGAGCGGTGTTGGGGGGCTGCGCGGCGAAGCAGGCCCCGCCCGTCCAGCACTACGCGCTGGGCATGTCCCGGGCGGAGTATCGGGATTACACGGGGGCGAAGGCGAGCCCCTGCGACGCGGAGCCGCGCTGGTTCCAGGACGAGCTGACCGCGGTGAACGGCCTGTTGGCCCGCTTCGTCAAGGAGACGGACCAGGCCCTGGACCCGAAGGGGCTGGAGCACGCGAAGCACCTGGAGCTGCTGGAGGAGGGCCTGCGCACGCTGCCCCCGGTGCTGAAGGTGCACGAGGCCAACCTCCAGGCGCTGAAGACCTGCGACTTCCGGCGCGCGGGCGCGTTCCCGGACCTGGCCCGGCGCGGTGGGGAGCTGCTGACGGAGACGCGGGAGCGGATGGAGCTGGGGCCCCGGATTCAAGCGGCCGCGGCGCTGCGCGAGGCGCAGAAGCAGTGGCGCGAGCAGGGCGGGGAGCGCGAGGCGAAGGCGCGCGAGACGTGGTGCCCGAAGCCCGTGAAGGTGGGTCAGCCGGACGTGTTCTTCGCGCGCCTGTCGCCGGACGGGCGCACCGAGTGGTTCTTCTGCGACGGCCACGTGGTGGAGAAGTCCGCCGGCGGGGAGCCCACGCTGCTGAGCCCGGAGGGGCTGAGCAAGGCGGAGCGCCGCCGGGTGCAGTCGAAGAAGTACCTGGACGCGGCGCAGGCCTACCCCGAGGAGGAGATGGACCGCGAGCCCACGGCCGCCACCCTCCAGAAGCCCGCGGCGTCCGCGGCGGAAGGCGCGCCGTAGGCCAGGGCGTGACGCGCGGGCCTCCGGCGTCACGCTCCCAGCCGGGCGAGCCGCTTGGACAGGTGCGCGTCGCCGCCCGCGTCCACACCGCCCACGAAGGCGGCGAGCGACTGGCCCGCGCCAGACAGGTGGGCCTCCACGTGCGGCTTGAGCACGGTCCAGCGCTTCGTCCAGGCGTCCTCGGAGCCGTCGCGCAGGTCGGGGCGCTCGGAGAGGAGCGCCGTCACGCGCAGCGCCAGCTCCGGGTCGTTGAGCGTCCGCGCGGCGGCCACGCCCGCCGGCACCGAGCCCGCGGGCGCGGCCTTCCACATCTCCGCCGCGCGCTGGAAGGCCGTCACGTCCACCTGGGACAAAAGCCCCAACGCGTGGCGCACCGGCAAGCGTCCTTCCGCCTTGGGCCCCACCACGTGCGCCATCAGCGCGGTGAAGGGCGCGGCCAGGGCCGGGTGCGCCGAGGGGTCCACACCGCCCAGGGCGCGCAGCGCGTGGCGGGCCTTGCGCGCCAGCCGCGTCACCTTCCAGCTGGGCCCCTTGAGCTTCGACTGGAGCAGCGCGAGCGCGGACGCGGCGGCGGTCACGGCCTCGGGGCCCGGCGTGGCGGCGGCCACGCGGCGCGGCAGCACGAGCGCGGGAGGCGGCGGGGCGGCGGCCTTCGGGGGCGCCGCGGGCGGGGCCTCGCCGGTGGACACCTCGGCGTAGCCCTCGCGGACCTTCTCCGCGACCTTCTTGTTGTACTCGCGCAGGGCGGCTTCCTCGTCCGGGAAGGCCTTCTCCTTGCGCTGCCCCGCGGTGCCGATGCGGCCGTAGGTGACGATGAAGTTGGCGCCCTGGACCTCGGGCATCCAGAACTTGGAGCTGTTGCCGTCGACGAACTCGAACCTGCGCATGGACGCGGAGGTTACTCCACCTTCGTGGCCAGGGAGCGCAATCCCTCGTCCCGCGACACGCTGCCCGTATAGCCCAGCTCCAGCCGGGCCTTCTCGTCGCTCACGGTCACCTCCTGGCCCACGAGCAGCAGCTCCGTGCGGGACAGGGGCGGAGTGCTCTTGAGGCCCAGGATGTCCCAGACGAAGTCGCTGACCACGGCCACGGTCGCGGCCAGCGCGGTGGGCAGGGTCTTGTCGCCGGGCTCCACGCCCTGCGTCTTCAGGAGCGCGGTGACGAAGGCGCGGAACTCCACGGGCGGGCCGTCGGTGAGGAAGTACGCCTGACCGCCCTGCCCCTTCTCCGCGGCCAGCAACATGCCCTCCACCACGTTGGCCACGTGGCAGGTGGACGTCAGGTAGTGCCCGCCGCCAATCCAGCGGAAGCGCCCGGACTTCACCGCGGCGACCAGCGCGGGCAGCACGGTGGTGTCCCCTGGTCCCCAGACCATGCGGGGCCGCACGGCGACGGTGGTGAACTCCGGCGAGTTGACCTGGAGCACGAGCCGTTCAGCCTGGCCCTTGGTGGACGGGTACGGGCCCACGGGGCGCTCGGGCAGCGGGTGCGTTTCGTGGAGGTTCACCATGGGGCCGCCGTCCACGAGCACGGCCTCCGTGCTCACGTGCACGAAGCGCTTCACGCCGGCCGCGCGCGCCGCCTCCAGCACGGCCTCCGTGCCGCGCACGTTGGTTTCATAGAAGGCCGCGCGAGGGCCGGACATCTTCACGTGCGCGGCGGCGTGGAAGACGGTGTCGCAGCCCTCCATGCCCAGGCGCAGGCGCTCCGGGTCGGTGAGGTCGCCCTCCCACGGCTCGCCGCCCGCGGCCTGGATGGCCTGCGCGGCCTCTGGCGAACGGGCCAGCGCACGCGCCGGTTCGCCGCGCTTCGCGAGCGCCGCGAGCAGGTGCTTCCCGACGAACCCCGAGCCACCGGTGACGAACGCGCGCACGTGTGAAGCCTCCTCCGACCGAAGACGCCGCTCCTACCACTCCCCGCGCGGGCCGGGTAGCCCGCGCCTGTCCGTCAGAACATGTCGCGCAGCGAGGGGGCGGGGCCCGCGAACAGGGCGCTGGCGGTGTCGAGCGACGCGTCGTCCCCGGTCAGCATGCCGGCGAGTTGGAGCGCGCGGGGCGAGAGGAAGCCGGTGTAGAGCGGCGCCAGGGCGCGCACGTGCAGCTTGAGGCGGCCCTCGCCGCCGGGCCGGACGCGGGCGGTGCCTCCCTCCACCTCCAGCACGAAGCGCCCCGTGTTCTCCGGGAGGAGGTCGTCCTCCACGTCCAGATGGAGCGCGCCGGACAGGCCGGGAGCGAAGCCGCGTGCCTCCAGGGCGCGGGGAACATCCAGCAGGCGCGTCATCCAGTGCATGGAGAGCTTCACCTGGTAGGTCTGTTCACGCAGCAGCGCGAGGAGCGGCTCGTCCGCGCCGCCGAACCACATCACGTCCCGCGCCAGCGAGCGGTGGTCGCCCAGGAAGCGCAGGAGCCGTCGCGCGGCGGCGGGCGTGGTGGCGGTGAAGTCCGTGAGCTTGAGGACCTGCGTGGGCACGGCGCCTTGTGGCGAGAGGCCCCGCACGAGGTACACGTAGCCCTCCACGCCGGACGTGCCCTCCACGACGTAGCCGTAGGCGGTGTCGTTGCGGGGCGTGCGCACGCGCCGCCAGATGTAGTCGCCCCGGTCCAACCAGCCGTGGTGCTGGGAGGCGAAGCGCCGGTAGCACGCCTCCACCGCCGCGGCGTCGGACGGGCGCATGGGGCGAAGGGACAGCGAGCGCTCCCTCAGCTCCAGCGAGGCCGCTTCGACGTGGATTTCGTAGCGCGCGCCGGAGACCTCGTAGCCCACGCGCCGGTAGAGCGGTTGGGTCGCGGGGTAGAGGACGGAGAGGGGAGCGCCTTCGTCGCGCATCTCGCGCAGGAAGTGATGGAAGAGGCGCGTGGCGGCGCCGGCGCCCCGGTGCGCGGGAGCGACGCCCACGCCGCCCACGCCGATGAGGGGCACCGAGCGGCCGCCCAGGAACTGGCCCATGCGGATGAGGGTGAGCGTGGCGGCCACTTCGCCGTTCACGCGCAGGATGCGCAGCAAGGACTCGGAGAAGTTCTTGCGCACCACGGTGTCGGAGTCCGCGAGCGGCATGGCGAACGCCTGCGCGGTGATGTCCGCGATGGCGGCCAGTTCCTGCTCATCCTTCGGCGCTCCGTAGTCGTCCGTCTCCATCCCGCATCCCCTTGCTGGCGTCAGGCGGCGCAGCATGGCGCAGCGGATGGAGCGCGGGAAGGCCGGGCGGATCCGCTGTCACTTCGTGGGCTTCGGGGCTGGCGGCAGGCGTCCGTACTTCCGCAGGGACTTCACGAGCCGGTCCGAGGGCAGGCCGTGGACGCGGACGTTCTGGAATCCGGTCATCGTGTCGGAGGCGAGCATCGAGTTGAGGATGGCCTCCTGGGTGGCCTGCACGGTGGCTTCGAAGAGGGGGGACATCCGCTCGTTGTCGAGCATGGAGACCGGAGCGACCTCCGTGGCGCTCACGGGCTGGGTGGAGAACGCGAGGAAGATGTCGCCGGAGAAGTTCTCCCCCAGGCCGCCCATCTTCCCAATCGCGAGAGGCACGCGCCGGGCCACGCGGTCGAGCTGGTGCGGAAGGAGCGGTGCGTCGGTGGCCACCACGATGATGATGGAGCCCATGCCTTCCGGAGGCGGCGGGCCGGCGCTGGCTCGCTTCGAGCAAGGCGGCAGGTTGGCGCGGTAGGGGCCTTTGGGAGGAGTGTCTCCGAAGTAGCAGGAGCGCAGGTCGGGAATCTCTTCGCCCACGGGAGCGCCCGCGACGGAGAAGAGGCGACGGCTGCCGTAGTTGCACTGCACGAGCACGCCGAGGGTGTAGCCGCCCTGCTCTGCCGGGAGCTTGCGGGAGGCCGTGCCGATACCGCCCTTGAAGCCATGGCAGATCATGCCCGTGCCGCCGCCCACGGAGCCCTCCTCGACAGGCCCCGGGCGCGCGGCGTCAAGCGCTTGCATGGCGTGCAGGGGCCGGACGTGAAAGCCATCGATGTCGTGCAGGAAGCCGTCCCAGGTCTCCGCGACCACGGGCAGGCCCAGCTCCCAGGTGAGGTCGCGTTTCTGGGCCCAGGCGATGACGCCCTCGTGCACGGCGCCCACGGCGTGGGTGTCGCTGATCATCACGGGGCCGGAGAGCAGGCCGGACTCCTTCACCCAATGGGTGCCGGTCATCTCACCGCTGCCGTTGAGGTCATAGGTCGCGGCGAAGACGGGTTGGGCCACGGCCTCGCGGCCCCGGGGCAGCACGGCGGTGACGCCAGTCCGGACCTGTGCGCCGGTGTTCAGCGTGACGTGGCCCACTTCAACGCCCTTCACGTCGGTGATGGCATTAAGCGCACCGGGATGTCCGCCAAAGGGAATGCCCAGGTCACTGGACCGCGGGCGGGCGGTGCTTGTGATTGGCAGGAGGCACAGCAGGCCCAGGAGGACGGCGGGACGAAGTTCCATGGGCAAGGGTTCTACACTTCGACGAACTGTCCTCCCACGATGCCGGTCTGTTCCAGAGCGGACTTGAGTTCTCCATCGACGATGAGCGCGGGCCGCCATCCCCACAGACGAAACACCCGTTCGTCAGCGACTCTTGTCTTGTCGATACGTAACCCAGCGATGGCCAGATACTGGCCCACCTTCTCGGGTTGCCCGTTCTCTGGCTTCCAGAGTTGGACCTCTTCACTCGCCACTTCATCAACGCAGCGGACCGTACGCGTTGCGACCAAGAGGAAATAGGGCTCGGTTTGGCCCTCGACCTGCACGGGGAAAAGCTGCACGTCGTTGGGGGCCAGCGCGCGAAAAACTTCTGCGGTCCGAGTACTGAGAACGGGCGTGACCCCTACGCCCGCGGACGTGAAGTCCAGGGGCTTCCCAGGACGGGATAGCGGAATACGCAGTGGGCCTGGGTCGGGAATGGAAGTCCCGCGCGTGAATACCCAAGGGTTATCCAGTGGCTGACCGTCGAGGTGAGTCGGTGTCTTGAAGTACCACCGCCCCGGTACGTACACATCAACATCCAGGTCGAAGAACCGTCGCTCCATTGCGTCTGCACCTCACGGATCCGACAAGACCACCTGGTTCTACACTTCGACGAACTGTCCGCCCACGATGCCGGTCTGCTCCAGGGCGTCCTTGAGTTGTCCATCCAGGATGATGGGCAACAGATAGCCCCAGGGTCGGAAGACGGCGGCATTGCCCACCTTCGAGGTGTCAATGCGCAAGCCGGAAACGACATGGTACTCCCCTACCTTGTCGGGACGTCCATCCTCGGGCGTCCAGAGCCGAGCCTCTTCACAGGCGGCATCGTCGATGCAGCGGATCACGCGCATCACATTGAGCAGGTAGAAGGGCTCGGTCCGGCCCTGGACTTCCACCGGGAAGAGCTGCACGTCATTCGGGGCCAACTCGCGGAACACGGATGCGATGCGCCCACTGACAATGGGCGTCCCAGCCACCGTCGTCTTGTCGAAGTCCAACGACCGCCCGGGCCGAGACAGTGGCACACGAAGCGGTCCGGGGTCCGTGACGGTCTTCCCGGACACGAACGCCCAGATGTCTGGAACCGGTTTCCCATCCAGGTCAGTGGGCTCCCGCAGATACCAGCGGCCCGGGGCATCAATGTCGAAGTCGAGCTCGAAGAAGTGTCGCGGCATGATGACTCACCCCTGGGGATTCTTCGTGATGAGCTTCCGCAGCTTGGTCCCAGCAGTCACGAGCTCTTTCGCGATCTTCGCCAATTCGTCAACCAATGCGGCACGGCACTGCCCGGCGTCCTGGCATCCCTGCATTGCACGCCGGAGCCGGCGCAGAACCTCTGCGTGGTACTCGCGGGGATGCGGCCCCCGATGCCCCTGGATGCGCACCTGATTCGCGGCGTCGGAGAGTTTCATTCCAGCGGTCTGGAAGAGGTCTTCGAAGACGGGTGTCCAGGGGCCACCTGACTGCTCCGACACCTCGTTCTTATCCGTGCAGATGTGATGAACATCTCCCTCCGGGTCCCCCTGAATCCCTCCGCCACCGGGCCCCATGGCCACGGCAGCCACTGCGGTGGGCGCCAATGTGACGTTGAGCACTCCCGCCGACGACACAGAGATGGACCGCACCTCACCGGCCAGTGCGCGAGATAGCAGGAACCCACCCTCCACCTCCGCCCTCAGCGCTGCCTGAGGGAAGCCCGGCATCCGAGGCGCCTGCGCGGCCATCGCGTTCCTGCCACCGAGCGCCGTCATCGCGACGATGACCAACACCCGGGCCCCGTTGTCCCCAAGCACGCGCCCGAAGCGATGCCCCGCCTCCTTCAGAGCAGCCTCGTCCCGGGCGTCCCGCGACTCGTCCATGAGCCGCAAGAAGGCCTGCCCCATGTTCCACACAGGCCCCGTGCCCAGATACGCGATGAGCGAAGCCGTCAGAACCACCGCGACCAGCTTGGTGACAGGCTCCGGTGCGACCAGCATCACCATCGCGGTGCCAATCATCGCCGTGACCATGGTCCGCAGCGCGGCGGGATTCATCAGGTCCTCCACCGCGTCCGCCACCCCTTCCCAAACCGTATCGAGCGCGAAGGAGAGCGCCATGCTCCTCCGCGCCATCGGGTCCAGGGGAAAGTCATCGCTCAAGCGGAGCACGTGCCGACCTTGAGCGCCCGCGACGATGCCTCCCGCCGACGCGAGCAGGGAGCGTCGGCCGTCCTCCCGGACCGCGACATCCAGCTTCAGCTCAAGCACGAGCTGCGTGACCGCGTCCCTGAACGCATCCTCGTCAATGCGCACCGGCTTCGTTTCCACCGGCGAATAGGCGATGGGCCTGCCCCGCCCCGTGTCGAGGTTCACCACGCGCGTCGTCGCGCAGCCTGCCGTCAGACACAGCAGCACGGCCATTGCCCAGAGCTTCATGTGCCCTCCACGGCTCACGGATCCGACGAGACCACCCGCTCCGGCTCCAGGACTTCCCGCGTCCGAGCCCCACGCTCGATGTAGCCCGCGCCGCCTCGCAGCTCCCGGCCGTCCTCCAACACGGCGACGAGGCGGTACGACGACTCACCTCGGACGGGATAGGTCAGGGCCACGGTGTCCCCCTTGCCCATGGCGCGGTAGAGGACCTGGCCGTGGTCATGCTCAATGCGCACCTCCCGCACGTCCTGGCCGGTGCGGTTCTCCACGCGCACTTCAATCCCCGCTCGCGCGGGCCCCGTGTCGTGCAACCACAGCGCGACCCCGGCGATGACCGTCAGGACCGAACCCAGCACCATTCCTCCCAGCATCCACAGGATCCGCATGGCACTCCCTCCTCTGTGATTGCCGTGCAGGCAACCGACGCCGCCGTTCTAACAGGTGCGTCCGCCCGCCCGGTGCTAAGCCCTGACTTCAGGAGGAAGCACGCCCATGCGGAAACTGACCTATTACGTCGCCACCTCGCTCGATGGCTTCATCGCCTCGCCCACCGGCGCGTACGACTTCTTCAGCACGGAGCAGGAGTACTTCGACGCCATCGCCGCCGAATACCCGGAGACGCTCCCCGCCGCCTATCGCGCCTTCAAGGGCATCACCGGTCCGGGCAAGCACTTCGACACCGTGCTGGAGGGCCGCAACACCTACCAGGTCGGCCTGGACGCGGGCGTCACCAACGCGTACCCGCACCTGGAACACCACGTCTTCTCCCGCACCCTCACGAAGAGCCCCGACCCCGGCGTCAACCTCTCCAGCACGCCGCTCGCCACCGTGCGCGAGCTGAAGGCCCGCGACGGCCTGGGCATCTGGCTGTGCGGCGGCGGCGCGCTCGCGGCCGAGCTGCTTCCCGAAATCGATGCGTTCATCATCAAGGTCAACCCCGTCATCGTCGGCCAGGGCATCCGCCTGGTCGAAGCGGGCTTCGCGCCCCACCGCTTGAAGCTCACGGGCACACGCACGCTCGACTGCGGCGTCGTCTTCCTGAGCTACGAGCACCTCAAGCCCTAGGGGGTGTCCCTAATTATCTGAAGAAAGGTGCTGGAGGCCGAGCGGCCGCCAGCCCCGTGGGCAGGGTTGAGCTTGCAGGGAAAGGAAGAGCTGAGCACCCCTGGTGAGTGCACCGACATG
>NZ_RAWQ01000172.1:0-24507 GCF_003668965.1 Corallococcus sp. AB030 | reverse complement strand
GCTTCGCTCTATTTCGACGGGGCCTTGCCGCGTCTTGTACGTCGCCGTGTACCGGCCGACCCGGGCGTGGACCTGGCCTGCGAGTTGGAGACGGGGGGCGTCGACGTCGTAGCCTCGAAGCAACCTCCGCTTCGCATCGCGCTGCAGCGCCTCGGCTGCCTCGTCGATGGCCTCCAGCGCGCCGTCCGGGTCCACTTTCCCGAAGCTTTTCCCCACCTCGGCCTCCCGCCGTAGCTTCGCTTCCATGGCCTTGAGCAGCTGCGCGACTTCCTCCGGTACATCGAGCGTCACCTTCGGCATGAGTACTCCTCCGTCGAGGTAACCCTCCAGACGTCTCGCACCCTGCCGATGAACAGGCCCACGGCCGCTCGATGGCCTGTCAACTCATCCAACGCTCAGGATTGGATCCAGACCCCGCCTTGCCCATCACCGGCCGTCGGCTGCGCTAGCACAGTCGGGGAGCGTTCTCTCGCGGGCAGGGCGGGGGCATCCATACGGCCCCCCGCCCCGCCATCGTGTCCCACCGCCCCGGTACCCCGGGTCGGCTCCTGACAGGCCGGGACAGCCAGGAGCAGCACCATGGCCATCCCCACGCGCAGCCACGCCTGAACCCGCCTGATCCGCGTGCCGGAATCAGAAAAGGAGATACCCGGTGTCATCGATCACCAATCTCATGGTCTTCTTGAAGAAGTCGTATTCGCGCTTATATGTAGCGCCATCCACGTACATGTAATTGAAGACCTTCTTGCCGACAGGAATGGCACGGAGATTAGCTCCCATTCCGGGAGGCGCACCATAGACCTTCACGCGGCCTCCAAGAGCAGCGGACAATTTGGATATGTAGTTGAACTTCAGGATGTCGTTCCGAAGGTACTTCTTCGCATCCGCGGCCGCCATGGGAGTCATGGTCCCATCCAAAGCGGGAACGGTGACCTTCTCAGTGTCAGTCCTGACCAGGGACAATGCGCGAACCAGGTTGCGATAATCATCGACCGCCAGGCAGCCCCAGACCTTGACGATGGCATCGGCAGCGAAGGCTGCCCTGAAGTCCTTCAGTCGAGGCATGTTGACAGGGGCGAAGTCCTTGAACCGGGGGTCCTTGTCACGAGGGTCCCGGTGCACGACCGTCTCGTACGCAGCGTCCTCGTAGGTTTCGACGAGGAGGGGCCCACCTGCCCATGCGTGCGAGAAGATGTGGAACTCCCGCAGCGCCCCCGGCGCCCTGGTGCAAAGCTCGCTAACGTAGTCGTAGATGTGCCTGATGGAGATGGAATCGTCGTCGTGCCGCTTCTGCACGTTTGCCGCGACTTTGAATTTTCCCAGATGCGTCTTCACCTTTCCCTGGAGTACGCGATCCACTTCAAACCATCCGGATGCGCTCTTCACAGCCCGGCTCCGCTCTCCGGACTTGAAGTCAAAGACAGTGACGACGGTGGTATCGTCAATTCGCTTGGGGATGGTCTTCTTCGTCCCCGTCCTATGCGTGGTCCCCGCGTAGAGATCCTCGCGGTAGCTTTCGCAGTAGGCGACGTTATTCGCACCTCCACTGTAGTCCCACCCTGCGACAAGGATGACCTCGGAGTGGACCTTGGCCAGGGTAAGGGTCAAGGTGAAGACGGTCTTCGCCGTGCCTTTGGCGGATTCGACAGTCTTTCGAATGGTCGGGCAGCAGAAGGGAGCAGGGTGCGAGAACGTGGGCACCGGTCCGTCCGCCTCTTTCACGAAGGTAAGAGGAAGGACGAAGTCCGGCCGGTCTGAAAAGGAGAGGCACACCTCGTGCTTCCCTGGGTTCAGTCCGCTCAGCGCGAAGCGCGCGCCGTCTGCGGCAACAACGGCCCGTCTCACGGACAGGCCCGACGTCAGTGTCACGGTGCGCACCGTGAGCGCGACCCCCCGCTTGTCAACAGCCACGACGGCAAGGTGATGGGTTGCAGGCATACACTCCCCCTATCCTTCAATCCTGACGGCAACGCCGCTCTGTCGCATTGCTTGGCTGCAATTGCTCTGGGTCCGTCGCCACCTCATGCGCCATCGAGTCCCGGCAGTGCATTGCACGGCCCTGGATGTTGGCAGTCTTTTCATTGCAAATCCAGGATGCACCGCTGAGCAGCCAGTGTGCTCAATACGAGGCATGGGAATGCAAGTGAAGCAATGACCCATGGGGACCCAGGTGAAGACTCAACCCTCGAAGACACCTTGCACGCTTGAAGCACTCGGGCCGGCGCCGCCTTTTCCTCCGGTGGATTGACGTCTGGATTTGACCGGGAGTACGACCCGGAGATGACCTCACCGACCGTCCATCCGGCGCAGCTCATCGTCGACCTTGGCTTTGGTTTCATCGTCTCCGGCGCGTTGGCCACGGCAGCGGAGCTGGGGGTGGCGGACCACCTGGAGCAGGGCCCGAAGAGCGCGGCCCGGCTCGCGGAAGACGTGAGCGCGGATGCGGCGTCGCTGTACCGGGTGCTGCGGCTGCTGGCGAGCGCTGGCGTGTTCTCCGAGGACGGTGATGGCAACTTCGCGCTCACCCCCGCGTCCGACCTGCTGCGCACCCAGGCCCCCGGCTCCCTGCGCAGCGCGGTGTTGATGCTCACGCAGGACATCTTCTGGGCACCGACCGGCGCGCTCACGCAGACGGTGCGGACCGGGACGAACGCCTTCGAGCGCATCTTCGGCAAGCCCTTCTTCGACCACCTCGCCAGCAACGCGGCGGCGGGCGCCGCCTTCCACCGGGGCATGTCCAGCCTGTCCGACCTGGAGAACGGCCCCATCGCCCGAAGCCATGACTTCAGCGCCTGCCGCCAGGTGGTGGACGTGGGGGGAGGCCACGGCGGCTTCCTCATCGAAGTGCTTCGCTCCTCGCCGTCAGTCCGGGGCGTGCTCTTCGACCACCAGCACGTCCTGGACGAGGCACGCATCGCCTCGGAGGGGCTCTCCGAGCGCTGCGAGCTGGTGGCAGGGGACTTCTTCCAGACGGTGCCTTCCGGCGCGGACGCGTATGTCCTCAAGCGCATCCTCCACGACTGGAGCGATGAGGTGTGCGCGGACATCCTGCGCCACTGCCGCCGCGCGATGGCCGAGGGCGGCCGGGTGCTGGTCGTGGACACGGTCATTCCACCGGGGAGCGCGCCGCACGGGGGCAAGGTGCTCGACGTGATGATGCTGGCCTCGCTCCCGGGCCGGGAGCGCACCGAGGAGGACTTCCGCAAGCTCTTCGCCCAGGCGGGCCTGCGCCTCTCGCGCGTCATCCCCACGCCCGCCGCGCTCAGCATCGTGGAGGCCGTGGCGGGGTAGGGCGCCGGCGGTTTTTCGCCGGGGAAATGCAAAAGAATTCAGCGGGGTGACATCCCTCTGGTGGGCGCGGATTTCGCGCTCGTCGAGGGGGATGGGCACACCATGGGGATTCAAAGCACCACCGCCGCCAGCACCTTCCGCGCTCCGACGTCGCCGGGGACGGGGCCCACGGCGGTTTCCAGCCGCCCGGCCACTCCCGCGCCCGCGCAACGGGCCCCGCTCTCCTACGCGAGCCGGGACAGCTTCGCCGCCGCGCCCACGTCGCGAGGCCCCAACCTCACGGGGACGGCTCCCGCCGCTCCGCTCTCCGAGGCCCCGACGTCGTCGTCCCTGGTCATGCGCGCCATCAGCACCGGCGGCGTCCAGAAGACGCCCCAGGCCGGCGGTGTCTCCATTCCGTTCCGCATCAAGCTGACCGGCCTGTCCGCCCAGCAGCGCAAGGGGCTCACGCCCGGGGAGCTGCTCGTCCAGTTCGCCATGCAGTACAACCGCGTGGACCGGACGCGCGCCGAGGCCATGGTGGCCGCCAAGGAGGTGGGCTGGACCAACGGCACGCCTGAGATCACGGACGCCATTCGCAACGGAGCCTTCTACGAGATCAACGTCACGGACGCTTCGCTCAAGCCCTTGAGTCCGAAGGACGAGAAGGCCGTGGACGGGCTGCTCAATGGTCTGCCGCCGGGCGACAAGAAGCGCCTCAAGAGCGAGGCCAACAAGGAGTTCGAGTCGCGCACGAACGGCATCTACCGAGGCACGCCCCAGGACAAGGCCTACCTGAAGAACATCGAGGGAGACCTGCTCGCGAAGGAGCTCTTCAAGAACGTGCCTCCGCACGTGCGCGACATCCTCTTCAAGGAGGGCGCACCGGCGCCCAAGGACTACGCGTCCGCCCTGCGTGCCGCGGAGGCGCTGTCGAAGCTGTCCCCGCTGGAGCTGGCGGACTACCTGAGCAAGACCACCGGCACCACGTCGGACTGGGCCGCGTTGGACAAGTCCATCGACTCCTACCGGGCCGACCGCGCGGAGCGGCTCCAGGGGTTGGAGGCGCTCGATGGCTACTCGAAGCGGCTCGAAGGGACCGCCGCCCTCTACGAGGAGCTCAAGGCGTACGACTACCGGACGAACAACCCTCCGGCCCTGGCGGCGGAGGACTCCAACGAGCTGACCCAGCATCTGAACAAGCTGGATGGGATGAGGGCCAACCTCGCCTCGGAGCTGCAGCGGCACGGCATCTCCAGCATCGAGGAGTTCCGGGGCCTGCTGAGTGACTACCGGACCTCCTTCGAGAAGGAGACCGTGTCGGTGGCGAAGGATCTGATGGCCCGGACCGACCACTCGCTCTACGAGTTGCAGAACAAGTACCAGGACCCGGCCGTGGCCCAGGACCTCTACCAGCGCCTGGCGAAGGCGCGCGAGTACGAGGCCAAGGCCGTCGAGGCCGAAACCATGGCGGCCACCCTGAAGCAGGGCGCCGTGGACTCGCCGCGCCTGCAACCGCCGCAGCTCCTCCGGCAGGCCGAGGAGTCCAGGAACGAGGCGCGGTCCTTCCGAGCCCAGGCGCGCGAGGAGGCGAACCGGATCGCCCGAGACCACCCGCTCCTGCGCGACGAGAAGCTGGACCTGCGCACGCTGGTGCAGGCCCGTCCGGAGGGCATCCAGGCCCTCATCCAGAAGCACCTCGCGACGCGCCGGCAGGACATCCAGAAGACGCGGAGCAACATCGAGCAGGACCCCAGCCTCATCTACGGCTTCGACGTGCTGATGAAATCCTCCAAGCAGCTCCAGGGCATCCAGCCCGGCTCCGTGCAGGACCTGGTCATCAACGACCGGGGCGCGGAGATCCAGCGCAACGAGAAGCTCATCGACCTGGGCCTGTCCGCGATGGGGCTCGCCGTCGGACTCATCCCCGGGGGCGCGGCGGTGCTGCCCATCATCCTGGCGGGTGGCATTGGCGCCGCGCAGGTGGTCCGCAAGGCGCAGGACTACATGGTGCAGGACGCGGCCCACGGGGCGGGCCTCTTGAAGGATGATCCGTCCATGGCCGAGGTGGTGATGGCCGTGGTGGAGACGGGCTTCGACCTGGCCGCCGCGGGCCCGCTCCTGGACGCCGTGAAGGCCTTCCGCATGTCCAAGGCGAAGGACCTGGGGAAGCTGGAGAAGGAGCTGAAGACGCTGCCCGACGTGAGCGATGCGCTGGCCCGGCGCGTGGTGGACTCAGAGCGCCGGGGCCTGTCCCAGGCCGCGACCCAGGGCACTAAGAGCGTCGACACCGCAGTGACGGACCTGCGCAAGGTGATGCGCGCGTACGCCAACGACGAGGTGGACGGCTCGGCCCTGCGCGCGGCCTACCTGCGCTCGGTGGAGGACGCCGGAGGTGATGCCCGGGTGCGCGCGACGCTGGGGAGGCTGAAGGACTCCGTGCTCCGCGAGGCCTTCGGCTCCCCGGAGGCGTTGCTCGCCGCGGCGGCGTCCAAGGACCCGAAGCAGGTCGAAGCGCTGCTGTCGCTGCTGGAGCGGCAGGTGGGGCGGGACTCGGCGGACGTCGTCATGTCCAACGCGGTCCGCGACGTGGCGGGCAAGGCGAAGGTCGGTGTCGGCCGGGTGGTAACGGATCCCAAGGAGATCCAGCGGCTCTTCCGCGAGAAGTTCGGCGGCAACGAAGCCGTCTTCTACCGGGGCATCCGCGTCCAGGAGGGCGCACAGCTCCAGGGCACGTACAAGGGGGCCCAGGGCGGGCAGATGCTCAGCGACAGCAAGAGCGCGGCGCTGACGTACGCGAACCAGGCGCCAGGCCTCAAGGCGGGTCGCGACCAGGCGACGAAGCGCATCGTCATCGAGGTCCGCATCCGCCCCGAGGACATCCTCCAGGATCCGTACGGGACGATGGAGCACGTCATCCTCAAGCCCGGCGTGGACCTCACGAAGTTGCCGGGCTACCGGCAGCTCCCCCCGGAGGAGATCGCCAACCTGAAGTAGCGCATCAAGCATGTCTGCTGATCCGCTTCAGCGGACCTACTGTGGGTGTGATCAGGTTTCTCGATATTGCAAGTCATTCTCGATATTCTCTGATTCAAAGACAATCCAGTCTTGGGAGGATATCGCCATGCGCAGAACCGCTCTTCGTGCTGCTCTTGCCGTCGCCACCGTCGCGGGCATCGCCATCTCATCCAGTGCCGCGTTCGCCGAGTCCGCGACCGACTGGGAGTCGGGCCTGACGTTCTACAGCGGCAATTTCGTGACGCCCGTGGCGAACTTCCCGGTCCCCGACGGCCAGTGCCATGCGTTCCCGGCCACCGCTGGCACCCTGGTGGGGTGGAGCAACTTCGAGAACGTGATCGCCTACCGGACGGCGGATTGCACCGGCCAGCAGATCTGGCTCGGCACGCTGCGGTCGTTCCGCCCGGGCGAGTTCGCGAGCTTCAGCGCCTACTGAGGCTCCACGGCGGATGGGCGCTTCTTCCGGGGGCGCCCATCTGCAGCGGCACATCAGCGCAGCAGCCGCGCGGAGATGGGCAGGTGGTCGGAGGGCTCTTGCTCCGAGGGCATGGGCGTTTGTTCCTCCAGCGCTGGCAACGCGTCGGGTTGGGCTCGCAGCGCGGTTGAATGGAAGAGGAAGTCGATGGACTTGGGGATGCCGTTCGCGTTGCAGGTCGGCTGATGCCGCCCCGCGTAGGCATCCCGCAGTCCAGCCGCTTCGAACGCCTGGACCAGCGGCTCTCCGGGCCGGGCATTGAAGTCACCGCACACGACCCACAAGGCCTCCGGGTCCTTGCGGATCAGTTCGTCGATCAGCTCGGTGGCCTCCTGCATGCCCTGGTGTTGCTCCACCGGTCTGTCAGTCCGGTCCCAGCGCAGGTGCGTGCAAGCCACGCGCAGCCGCTCTCCGCCGACGTCGAAGTCCACGACCAGGGCCAGGTGCCCGGAGATGCGTCCGTCCTCCAGCCGGTCCCTGAAGTAGTGGGCCCGGTGGCCCAGACTCGTTCCCAGGCGGTGGAACACCGCGCAGCCCTCGGGGCGGTCTTGCTGCTTCTGGGCCATCACCCCCAGGTAGCCGTGCGGCTCCAGAGCATCCTGGAGCGCGGCGAAGCTGTCAGGCTCCACCTCCTGAAGGCAGACGATGTCCGCGTCCAGCCCCACGATGCGGCGGGTCAGCAGCGCGTGGCGGCTTCGTGGCCGGAGCAGGTCCGCAGGCGTGTGCGGGAACCACTCGGGCTTGATGTAGGCATCCGCCAGGATGTTGTACGAGGCGATTCGCAGGTCCACCGTCATGGGCAGGGTCTCCCGGTCCTCGCCATGCTGCCATGAGCGAACCGTCCGCCACAGGCGCTCGGCGCGGAAGTTGGGTTCGGTAGCGAACGGCCGTCAAACCCAACCGGAGGGCCGGAATCCGGCGATCGCGACGCCGACCTACGGTTTCGGTACACGGCACCCCCGCCCAGGAGACCCGCATGAACGACGAATCGAAGTGCCCCGTCGCGCACGGCCCCCGTCGCGCACGGACGAACACGCAGTGGTGGCCGGACCAGCTCAACCTCGCGATGCTGCACCAGCACTCCTCGCTGTCGGATCCGATGATCGAGGACTTCTGCTACGCGGCGGAGTTCCAGACGCTCGACCTCAACGCGGTGGTGAAGGACCTGCACGCGTTGATGACCGACTCGCAGGACTGGTGGCCGGCGGACTACGGCCACTACGGCCCGTTCTTCATCCGCATGGCGTGGCACGCGGCGGGCACCTACCGCATCTTCGACGGCCGCGGCGGCGCGCGCTCCGGTGAGCAGCGCTTCGCGCCCCTCAACAGCTGGCCGGACAATGGCAACCTGGACAAGGCGCGCCGCCTGCTGTGGCCCATCAAGCAGAAGTACGGCCGCAAGCTGTCGTGGGCCGACCTGATGATCCTCACGGGCAACGTGGCGCTGGACTCCATGGGCCTCAAGACGTTTGGCTTTGGCGGCGGCCGGGAGGACATCTGGGAGCCGCACTCCATTGACTGGGGCCCGGAGTCCACCTGGCTGGGCGACGAGCGCTACAGCGGCGAACGTGAGCTCGCGCACCCGCTGGCGGCCGTGCAGATGGGCCTCATCTACGTCAATCCGGAAGGCCCGAACGGCAAGCCGGATCCGGTCGGCTCCGCCCGCGACATCCGCGACACGTTCGCGCGCATGGCGATGAACGACGAGGAGACCGTCGCGCTCGTCGCCGGTGGCCACACCTTCGGCAAGTGCCACGGCGCCGGCCCGGTGCACCATGTCGGCTCGGAACCCGAGGGCGCGAACGTGGAGGAGCTCGGGCTGGGCTGGAAGAGCACCTACGAGAGCGGCGTCGGCGAGCACGCCACCACCAGCGGCCTGGAGGGCGCGTGGACGCCCACGCCGACGAAGTGGGACATGACCTACTTCGAGACGCTGTTCGGCTACGAGTGGGAGCTGACCAAGAGCCCGGCCGGCGCGCAGCAGTGGAAGCCCGTGGGCAAGAGCGGCGACGGTACCGTGCCGGACGCGCACGTGGCCGGCAAGCGCCACGCGCCCATGATGACCACCGCCGACCTGGCGCTCCGCTTCGACCCCGTCTACGAGCGCATCTCCCGCGACTACATGGCCCACCCGGCGAAGTTCGCGGACGCCTTCGCCCGCGCCTGGTTCAAGCTGACCCATCGCGACATGGGTCCCAGGTCGCGCTACCTGGGCCCGCTGGTGCCGAAGGAGGACCTGCTCTGGCAGGACCCGATTCCGGCCGCCAACCATCCGTTGGTCGACGCCGCGGACATCGACGCGCTCAAGGCCGCGCTGCTCGGCTCCGGCCTGTCGGTGCAGCAGCTGGTCAAGACGGCCTGGGCTTCGGCGACGACGTTCCGGGGCAGCGACATGCGCGGCGGCGCGAATGGCGCGCGCATCCGCCTGGCGCCGCAGAAGGACTGGGAGGCCAACGAGCCCGCCGAGCTCGCGAAGGTGCTCGGCAAGCTCGAAGCCATCCAGCAGAAGTTCAACGGCTCGCAGCGCGGCGGCAAGCGGGTGTCTCTGGCGGACCTCATCGTGCTGGGCGGCACCGCGGCCGTCGAGGCCGCCGCGCGCGACGCCGGCCACAAGGTCGCCGTGACCTTCACGCCGGGCCGCATGGACGCGTCCCAGGAGCAGACCGACGTCGAGTCGTTCCTGGTGCTCGAGCCCGCGGCGGACGGCTTCCGCAACTACGTCCGCGCGGGGGCCGAAGCGACGACCACCGCCGCGCTCATCGACCGTGCCAGCCTGCTCACGCTCACCGCGCCGGAGATGACGGCACTGGTGGGCGGCCTGCGCGCGCTGGACGCCAACCACGGCCACACGCAGCACGGCGTGTTCACGAAGCGCCCGGGCAAGCTGACCCCGGACTTCTTCGTGAACCTGCTCGACATGCGCACCGCGTGGAAGCGCTCGGAGAAGACGCCGAACCTGTTCGAAGGCCGCGACCGTGCCACGGGCGACCTGCGCTGGACGGCGACCATCGCCGACCTCGTCTTCGGCTCGAGTTCGCAGCTGCGCGCGCTGGCGGAGGTCTACGCGGCCCGCGACGGCGAAGCGCACTTCGTGCAGGACTTCATCGCCGCGTGGACCAAGGTGATGAACCTGGACCGCTTCGACCTGCCGGGGAAGAAGACGATTTAAGCGACGAAGGGCCCGGAACCTCGCGTTTCCGGGCCCTCGCACGGCACTGCCCGATGCGTGTAGGTTCGAGCATCCGCGCCTTCCGCCTGACGGAGCCACGTGATGCCTCATGACAAGCCACAGTGGATGCTGGACCGTCTCGCCGCGCTCGAGTCCACTCCTCGCGAGAAGTCGACTCCCTGGTCGAGGTTCAACGACCAGGCCCGCGTGTCGGTGGTCCAGCTCGTGGACGCCACGCCTCCGGCGCCGGGGGTGGATGTCCTGGCCGACTCCTTCCAGACGCAGATGACCGTGGTCAAGCCGGTCAACCCTTCGGATCCCTGGTCGTTCCTGGAGCCGTTCGATTTGACGTACCGAACCGAAGGAATCTGGCCCCCCGAGGTCCCCGCGTCTGTCGACACGGATCCGCTGGTGTGAGCGGGAGGGAAGACCGTCATGGGCATCATCAACTACCCTGGAAACCTGTCCCCGGCGGTCATCCTGACGTGGCAAGGCGAGACCGTCGCCAACGCCATCAGCACGACCCTCAAGAAGTTCCCGTACACGCTCGCCAACGAGTCGGTGACCGAATTCACCATCACGGCCGCGACGAGCGCGAAGACCCTCACGCTGACTCGAAAGGCGGCGAAGGGTCAGCGGTTCTTCAACGAAACGCTGAACACCTTCACGACCGCGCCCACCTCGGGCCTCGGCCTCGAGGACCTTGTCGCCGCGGGGACGAAGGCAAACTGCACCATCGACCTGACCTTCACCTACGCGCGCTTCTTCGACGCGCTGTTGGATCAGATGACCCTCACCGGGCCCGCCTCGAACAACCTGGCGAACCCGAGCGATTCAAAGGCCATCCTCGATACCTTCACCCACGCCGTGCCATCCGGGAAGATCACCATCGGCTACAAGACGGCGACCCAGTCGTTGAAGGCGCTGCCGTGCCGTCTGGTGAAGAGTGACGTGAAGCCGGGGCCCGCGGGCAAGCCGCCAGCGGTCACGCTCACCTTCGAGTTGGACTTCCTGACGGGCATCGACGCCGTTCGCAGGGAAGCCATGCGCAAGCTCGTCGCCATGGATTGGTCCAAGATCGCCCGGTTGGGGACCGACGCGGCCTCCGGCAAGCCGGAGATCAAGCTCTGGCGACAGAACGTGATGGCCTACCTGGTCAACTACACGGACATGGCCCGCGGCGAGCAGTTCCGTGCCGGCCTCGTCAGCCGCCACAAGGGAAAGAGCGCGGTGGTGCTGGCCACGGATCTTCGAGACGACATCGATGGCCTGGTGGTGACCGCGAACCACTGGGGCCAGGCACGAGAGGATCTCAAGACGGAACGGCACCAGCGGCTGCTCTCCGACCTCTTTGGAACCCTGCACCAGTCGACATGGGTGTCATCGCCGGTCAGCTTCCTCCGGGAGATTGGCAGCACCTACGGGTTCAACGTCCATAAGAGCGCGGCGCTGGCGCTGCAATATGGTTCCGGGCACTGCGGTGAGCACGCCCAGGTTTCATTCTCCGTGCTCGCGGACATCATCAAGTCCCCTGGGGCGCAGGTCTCCCATGCGGTCTTCACTGGCAACGCGAACATCGACCATGCGTTCGTGGTCTACAACCTGGACGTGGCGACGGTGGTCCAGACCCTTGCCACCGCCGCGAACAACACCCGCGTGAAGAAGGGGGAAGAGATCAAGGTGTGGAACCTTCGCGACGCCATCACCAAGAATTCGCCAAAGCTCGGGTACGTGATGGATCCCTACCTCGACAAGACCGTGATGAAGCCCACCGCCGATGAGCTGCTCACCGCGCTCAACAATAAGGCGCGGAAGGCCTCGGTCAAGGACACGGACTTCCTGGCCTTCGCGGGGGAGTATCCCTCCAGCTTCACGACCGACGATCTCCGCAAGAAGACCGAGGCTGAGCGCAAGAAGCTCGTGAAGAACGTATGAGGCTCGCATCATTCGTCGCACGGCTCCTGTGGGTGCTGCCGCTCCTCGGGTGTGCGGAGCGGACGCAGAAGCAGGACGTGCGTCAGAAGGCGCCGGAGCAGGCGAAGGGAGCGCAATCGATGAAACCGATGGACGACACGTGCGCCTCACCCAGGCCCGCCGGTGCCCTCGCGGATCAGGCGCGTGAGGAACTGGGGCAGGGCATGGTGGGCGCGGAGCTTGCTCCCGTGTTGCCGACGCAGTGGCCTCCGAAGGGGGGCGGACTCGAATACTTCGTGTACCGGAAGAAGTCGCTCCCGACCGGGCTGGTGAAGTTCGAGGTCCAGGGTCCCACCGAGCGGGTTCATTTCGTCACGCCCGGTGCGAAGCCTCGCGTGGAATCCCTTGCACCGGTGGCGGCGCTTGGGATCGAGGACACGACCGTGCAAGAGCTGTCGGACTCCTCCCAGAGCCACGTCGAGCGAGCGGAACAGGCCCTGCTGGACGTGGTCGCCGGTTGCCGTTCCCTGGAGGAGGCCCGGGGCGACCTGGAGGGCTACCTCGAATGGGTGGCGCAGAATCCGCTTCAGGGCCAGGACCTGGAGCGGCGCGGCGCCACGCTGTTCTCGTGGCTTCGGAAGCGCTGAGCACGGAGGCGCAGCAGTGCCTTCCGCCGGCCACGGCGGCGTGTCCGCCGGATTCCGGGTGACGTAGAGTGCCCGCGCGATGGACACCCCCTTCGACGGGGACTCCGCGAACCCCCCGCGGCCCCCGAACGGGTGGGCGCCCTTGAAGGATTGAAACATGAGCGACACCGCCCCGACCGCGGGCCTGGACCGGAGTGCCTCCTCTCGCGCGTCGTCGGTAGCACGGTGGGTGACCGCGGTGCTCGGCCTGGGCGTGATCCTCCTGGTGCTGCGCGGAAGCCCCCTGCCAGAGCCGGTGCCCGCCTCCGCGCCCGGGGAGCGGTTCTCCGCCGAACGCGCCCGGGAACACCTGCGCTTCATTGGTGCTGAACCCCACGCCCTCGGCACGCCGAGGCACGCGGCGGTGCGGGACTACCTGCAGGCACGCCTGCGCGACCTGGGCGCGGAGGCACAAATCCAACGCGAGCCCGTCTTCGCGCCCGAACAGGGAATCCCCCGGCCCGCCGCGAACGTGGAGAACGTCGTGGGCCGGCTGCGCGCGAAGGACGGCGCGAAGGGCACGGCCGTGATGCTGGTGGCCCACTACGACTCCGTGCCCACGGGGCCGGGCGCGTCCGACAACGGCGCCGCCGTCGCGTCCATCCTGGAGGTGGCGCGGGCGCTCCAGCAGGGGCCGGCGCTCGCGGGCGACGTGCTGTTCCTCTTCACGGACGCGGAGGAGCAGCACCTGCTGGGCAGCACGGCCTTCGCGGCCTCGCACCCCTGGGCCCGCGAATCGGGCGTGGTCCTCAACGTGGACGCGCGCGGCAACGCGGGGCCGCTCCTGATGTTCGAGGTCTCCCCGGGCGGCGGCTGGCTCGTGCGCAGGCTTGGCGAGGAGGCCCCGGACGTCGGGGCCGGTTCGCTCTTCACGGCCGTGTATCAGCGGATGAAGAACGCCACGGACTTCACGGCGCTGCGGCAGGGCGGTTGGCAGGGGCTGAACTTCGCCAACGTGGAGGGCACGCAGGCCTACCACTCACGCAAGGAGACCGTGGACGCCGTCTCCAACGGACTCCTCCAGCAGCAGGGCGACACGCTGCTCGCGCTCACCCGGCGCATCTCCCGCGAGGCGTCCGTGCCGGAGGGCGAGGAGCTCATCTTCTTCAACGTGGGGCCACTGCGCGTCCACTACCCCCGGTCCTGGGCCGGTCCGCTGGCGGCTGTCTGGGGCGGCCTGTTCGTGTTCGCCATCTTCCGAGCGCGCCAGCGCAAGCAGCTGCGCCTGTGGGCCGTGCTGCGGGAGTCGGTGGTGCTGATGCTCGTGGGCTTCCTGGCCAGCAGCCTCGCGCGGCTCGCGTGGCCGCTGCTGCGCGCCCTCCAGCCCGGCTTCCGCGCCCTCAGCCGGTCGGAGACGCAGGACAACTCGCGCTTCATCCTCGCGGTGGTGCTGTGGGTGATGGCGGCGATGGGCGTCGGGCTGTACCTCCGCCGGCGCGCGCCGGTGATGGAGCTGGCGGCGGGCGGATGCGTGCCGTGGGCGGTGATCTGCATCGCGGTGAGCATCGTGTTGCCGGGCGCGAGCGCGCTGTTCCTCTGGCCCCTGGCGGGCATGGTCCTGCTGCTCTTGTGGCTGGGAGGCCGGGGGCCGGAGCCACTCCCTCGATGGCACGTGCCGCTGTGGGGGCTGGCGGCGCTGCCGCTCCTGCTGTTGCTGCCGAACGTGCTGGCCACTTTCTACACCGTGTTGCCTTTGGAGCGGGCCGCGGTGCCTTCCGACCTGTTGATGCTCGGCATCTGTCTACTCGCGCCGGGCTGGCTGTGGTTGGCGGGCCGTGGGCTTCCGTGGGTCTCGGGCGGGGCCGCGCTGCTGGGCCTGGGCCTGCTGGTGTCGCTCGCCGTGGGGCAGCGCTTCGACGCGCGAAACCCGCGCCCCACGGGCCTGCTGTATCTGGTGGACGCGGACGCCAGGACGGCGCGCTGGGTGTCCTCGGATCCCGTGCTCAATGATTGGACGCGCGCGTACCTGGGCGGCGACCCGAAGCGGGAGGCCATGGACGCACTGCCGGAGGTGAAGGGCCCGTTCTGGAACGCGCCAGCGCCCACGCCAGGGGAGGACGTGCGGGGGCCCGCGGTCGAATCGCGGCTGGAGGCAGGGGAGGGTGGGCGCCGGAAGGTGTCGCTCCACATCACCCCGTCCCGCCCGGACGCGGCCTTCGTGGACGTGCAGGTGTTGCCCGGGGACGCGGTGCTTTCAGCGCGGCTCGCGGGCCAGCAGACCCCGGGCGACACGCTGCGGACTCGCAACGCGGCCCAGGGCGTGCTGTTTCGCTACTGGGTTCCGTCCGCCGACGGCTTCGACCTGGAGTTGGAGCTGACGGCCAGCGGCAGCCCCACCGTGAGGGTGGGCGAGCACACCTACGCGGTGCCTGCGTCGGTGACGCAGGGGCTGCCCGCGCGCCCGGAGGACAGCATGCCGGTGCCCTTTGGAGAGGGCCTGGACGAGGGCACGCGGGTGACGCGGACGCTGCGGTTGGATGCCGCGGCAGCGGAGGTCGCTCCCGGCCCCATGCCCTGACCGGCAGCCAATCCCGGATGCCTGTCATTGAACTGGTGTCCCGCCGACCAGGGTTACTGACGACGTCTCACCCGGAGGCCGGGCATCCGCGCAGGGCGGATGCCCGTCTCACTCAGCTCAGGGCACGGTCACCGTCACCGCGTTGCTGCGCCGGCTGTTGCCCGCACGGTCGTAGGCAATGGCGACAATCGTGTGCGTGCCCGACAGGCCCGCGGTGTTCCAGGTCCGGGTGTACGGGCTGCTCCCGACGAAGTACGTCGACACGCCGTCGATCTCGAAGACGACCTGGAGCATCGCCTGGGTGTCGCTCGCGTTGGCCGTCAGCGTGACATTGCCGCTGACCACCGCCCCGTTGGCGGGCGAGGTGAGGATGGACGTGGGCAGCTGGTTGTCGACGATGAGGTTGCGGGTGCTCGTCTGGACGTTGCCCGCGTTGTCCGTGGCGCGAAGCGCCAGCGAGTAGGAGCGGTTGCCCAGCACCCGCGTGTCCGCCAGCGTTGGCCACGTTTCGAGCAGCCGCGCTACGAGCGTCCGCGTGGTGGCGTCCTGTCCCGCCCACCGCGGAAGGTTGTCGCGCACGAAGTCGGAGGGCGCCACCGGGCCGCCGGAGAATCTCAATGGCAGTAACACTCCGTGCGGGTGCACCAGCCAGAGCTGAAGCCCATTTCGATGCACTGCTCGATGCAGGCGGAACATTCATACGGCGCCGGAGCATCGGGAGGCGTGGCAAGGGCTTGCGTGGCGCTGAATGACAAGACAGCGCCCGTGGCAACGGCGAGCAAGGTCTTTCCCGCCTTCTTCACGAAGTCAATCATAGACACCTCTGGGAGTGGTGTGGCACCGCTGTGGACAGCCACGGCACGCTACCCCACCGCGAGTCCCCGAGGCACCGTGGACTCGAGCGCGGCGAGGAGGCGGAGCGCGGAGTCTCCGACCTCCTTCCTCCAGGTCATCCGCCAGGGCCGCCGCAAGGGCCCGGACGCGAGCCGCTTCACGACCAGGTCGCCCTTGCCCAGGTGCGGGGTGGAGATCCACTCGGAGAGCACGGCGACGCCCAGGCCCGCGCGGGCCACGTCGAGGATGGCCTCCGTGAGTGGCAGCCGCTCCACGCGGAGCCGGGGCCGCTCGCGGCCGAAGACCTGCGTCATGAACCAGTGCGACTCCGCCGCGGGCGTCTGCCCCGTGAGAACGGTGTGCTCGCGGAGGTCCTCCCGGGTGAGCGCACGGCGGGACGCCAACGGGTGCGACGCGGACACCACGAAGATGATCTCATCGGAGAAGAGCGGCCGGCTCTCCAGCCCGGCGCGAGGGACGGTCGACGTCGTCAGGAGCGCCACGTCCAGCTCTCCGGCCACCAGGGCGGGGACGGGGTCCTGGGTGTGCTCCACCGCCAGGGACAGGTGGAGGCCCGGCAGGCTCTTGCGCAGCGTTACCAGCGCGGACGGCAGCCAGTGATAGGCGGTGTAGCACTCGCACACGAGGCGCAGGCGGATGGACGGGGCCACCGGCGCGCGCACCCGGTGCTCCAGGTCGCCCAGCTCCACGAGGATCCGCGTGGCGCCCGCGACGAGCTCCTGCCCTGCTGGCGTGGGCACGAGCCCGCGCGGGGTCCGGTCGAAGAGCCGCGCGCCCAGCCGCTCCTCCGCCGCGAGCAGCGCGCGGCTCACCGCCGGCTGCGTGAGGTGCAGCGCGGCCGCGGCCCTGGCCGTCGTTCCGGCGGCGGCCAGGGCCAGCACCACGCGCAGGTCGCGCACGTCGAGGCGGGGGGAGGGCGGGGCAATGTCTTCCATGCATCGAGTCTATGCCAACGATGCGTTGGACGCATCCCATCCGGAGGCGGAGAGTGGCCCTCGCTTCTTGCCGCGAAGGCCCCCGCTCGACGTCCTGGAGGACATCCCATGCAGCTCTACTTCTCTCCCCTGTCCTGCTCCGCCGCCACCCGCATCTGCTTCTACGAGGCGGGCACGGAGGCGACGTACATCGAGGTCGACTCGAAGACGAAGCGCACGCTCGATGGGAGCAACTACCTGGAGGTGCATCCGCTCGGGCTCGTCCCCGCGCTCCGCACCGACGAAGGGGACGTGCTCACGGAGAATGCCGCCATCCTGCAATACCTGGCCGGGGCGCTGCCCCAGGCGGACCTCGCGCCGGCCGACAGCCGGGGGCGTGTGCGGCTCCAGCAGTGGCTGTCCTTCATCGGGACCGAGCTGCACAAGGCGACGTTCTCCCCGCTCCTCGACGCGTCGTCGACCGAAGGCGCCCGGAGTTATGCGCTGGAGAAGGGGACCGGCCGGCTCGCCTACCTGGAGAAGCACCTCACCGGACGTGAGTTCCTCATGGAGCGCTTCAGCGTCGCGGACGCGTACCTGGCGACGGTGCTCGGCTGGAGCGTGGCGACGCCCATCGACCTGAAGAAGTGGCCCGCGCTCAGCGCGTACTTCGCGCGCATGCTGGAGCGGCCCAGCGTCGCGAAGGCCTTCTCCGAGGAGCGGAAGCTCTACATGGCCCAGCTCGAAAAGCGCCAGCCGCGTCCGTGACGGCGGTGGCGCGGTCCTCGGACGGCAACTCCCTCCACCTCCTCCTGAAGCGATGGAGGAGGGGAGGGAGCTTTCAATCCAGGGCGAGGTGCCCGTCAGGAGGCCAGGGGCTGGTTGCCGCCGGGGCCGTTCTTCAGCTCCTTGCGCACCGCCTCGGCGACGCGGTCGCGGACCATGTTCGCCATGCGCTCGCGGAGGTCCTCACCCACGCGCTCGCGGATGGCGGACACGAGGCTCTCCGTGTCCACCGGGCCCGGGCCCTGCGCCTGGTAGCCGCCCATGTGCTGCTCCCCGAACCCGCCCCGCATGGTGTGACCCATCCCGCCCACGGCGCCCAGCGACTCGCGGAGGGCGTCACCCAGCCGGTCGCGCAGCGCCTCCTGCAGGTGCTCGCGGAGGTTGCTGGACAGCCGCTCGTGGAGCGCGTCGACCAGGCGCCCGCGGAGCGCCTCGGCGATGCGCTCGGGGTCCATCATCCCCACGCCCTGCGGCTGGAAGCCCATCACGCCCTGGGTGCGCTCGCTCATCCGGGCGCGCAGCTCGTCGCCCAGCCGCTCGCGCAGCGCGTCGCGCACGCGCTCACGCAGGCCGCTCTGCACGCGCTCGCGGAGGGTGTCCGCGAGGCGGTCGCGGAGGGTGTCCGCGAGGCGCTCCGGGTCGATCTGGCCCATCTGCACCCGGCGCTCGGACAGCGCGGAGCGCAGCATGTCCGTCAGCCGCTCCTTCAGCGCCTCACGGATGCGCTCGCGCACGACGGTGTGGATGCGCTCGGACACGTTGTCGGCGAGCCGGGTGCGGAGGGTGTCGGCGATGCGCTCGGGGTCCATCCCGAAGCCCTCCATGCCCATCCTCCGCTCCGACATCGCGGAGCGCAGCGCCTCGCCCAGCCGCTCGCGGATGGCGTCGCGGACGCGCTCGCGCACGACGGTGCCCAGCCGGTCGCGCAGGGCGTCCTCCAGCTTGATGCGCACGCGCTCGGCGATGCGCTGCGGGTCGAAGTGCCCGTGCCCCTGCTGCATGCTCATCCAGTTCTCGGCCAGGGCGCTGCGCAGCGCCTCGCCGAGCCGCTCCCGGAGCACCTCGCGGGCGCGCTCGTGCACGCCGCTCACGACGCGCTCATGGATGACGTCGGTGAGGCGGTTGTGGATGGCCTCGGCGATCTGCTCCGTGTCGAACTGCGTCCCGGCCCCCTCCCCCTGCGGCATGTTCATCATGCGCTCACGCACCGCACCGCGAATCGCGTCGCCGACGCGCTCGCGGATCTCCGAGCCGATCCGCTCCTCCAGGCCGGACACGACGCGCTCGTGCACGGCGTCGACGATCCGAGCCTTGAGGGCTTCGGCGAACATCTGCTGCCCCTGCATGGAGAACTGTTCCTGATTCATTCAGCTGCCTCGTGGGTACCGCGGGTAGGACGGCGGGCGCGGAAGGTTTCGGCCTGCCACGCGAGGCGAAGAGATAGAGGCAGTGGGCCAGCGCGAATACGGGGCCCGGGTCTCGCGCGAGAGTTGGCGCGCGCATTCCAGGCCGTGCTCGCGGGGAGGGTAGGCGTGCGCACCAGCCAATGGTGAACTGTGTCCCCTCCCGAGCATGCAGGCATTGGCCTCATCCCCATGGAAGTCTTGGGGGTTGCGCGGCGTTCGTTGCCGGAATGAGTCAGTCCTTGCGATGCGAAAAAGCACGCCCGGCCGTCTGGCTGGGGGCGCTCCTGATGCTCGGTTTCCTGACCGGGTGCCCCATCATGGCGGGTTATTCCGACGCGGATGGGCCTCGCTACAGCGGGGACTTCCGGCCCGTGCAACCCGTCGCCGTGGAGGACCCCTCCTCGGTCACCGTGGTGACGTACAACCTCGCCTTCGCCGAGCAGGTCACCGAGGCGGTTGCGTCCCTGTCGAGCCCTCCGCTCTCGGAGGCGGACGTCATCGCGATGCAGGAGATGGACGCTCCCGCCGTGGAGAGAATCGCCCGGGAGCTGGGGATGTCCTACGTGTACTACCCCGCCTCCGTGGCCAAGGACGGTGATGACTTCGGCAACGCGGTGTTGAGCCGGTGGCCCATCACCGCGGACCAGAAGATCAACCTTCCCCACGACGACCCGTATCACCAGCAACACCGCATCGGGGTGGCCGCGACGGTGGACATCCGGGGGACTCCCTTCCAGGTGGTCTCCGTGCACGGTGCGACCCCCATCGTCGGGCTGGGCGCGCGGCTGGATCAGGCGGAGACCGTCATCCAGGCGGTCGACGGCGCGGCGCAGTCGCAGGTCATCGCCGGCGACTTCAACACCTCCGACCCGGGGAGCCTGACGCAGACCGTGAAGCTGTTCTCGCAGTGGGGCTTCCAGTGGGCCTCCGAAGGGGTGGGGGACACCGTGGACTCCGTCATCGGCGGACTGCCGCTCGACTCGGTCTTCGCCCGGGGGCTCACTCCGGTGGCGCGCGGCGTGGACAAGCGTCCCTCCGGGAGCGACCACCAACCGGTCTGGGTGCGCTTCGCATGGCCGCAATGACGCCGAGGCCTTTCATGCGGGCCCTGTGGATGGGTGCGCTGCTCCTCTGCGCTCCCGGCTGTCTGAGCGGCGCGCGGAACCTGGGCGCGGCGACGACGCCGGTGGGGACGACCGAAGTGGGCGTCTCCGTGAACACGATTGCCTTCGAGCGCGGCCGGGAGCGGGCATATCTGCCCAACCCCGAGCTCACGTTCCGCAAGGGCGCTGGCGAGAACTGGGATTGGGGCGGACGCCTCACCCTGCTGGGCCTGGAGCTCGGGACCCGGCATCGGCTCATGGAGCGCTCACCCTGGACCGTGTCGGTCGCCCCGAGCGCGGGCGTCTGGTACGTGCCCGTCACCAACAACGGCACGGAGCCCGTCAACTTCCGTCTGGGAGGCCAGACGCTGGTCGACTATCGGCTCAATGCCAGGTGGACCCTGACCGGGGGCGCTTCACTGATGGGGGCCTTCGCGGGCCCGCTCACCGTCTTCCAGGGCAAGCTCGGCGGCTCGCACCTGATGGTCGCGCCGGGGGGTTCGCTGGGCGTGGCGTACCGGCTGAATCCCTCGCTCGAGCTGCGAGCGGAGGGCGGCATCGAGCTCCCGTTCGACGTGAGGGACGGCCGCCGTCAGCCGACGGGTCATGCCGGACTGACGCTCCGCTGGGGGCGCACCTCCCGTCGCTGACGTGGGAGGCCGCGAGCGCTCGGCCCTCTTCGGCTGGGGTGGCGAGCGTAAGGTGACAGCGGTCCATGGCCCCGGGACGGATGGCGGGAAGGAGTGGAGGCACCAGCTTGCGCCCACTCTTTTCGCACCCGTTGGAGGGGGCCCATGTCCTTGCCGCGCCGCTGGCCGGATCCATTCGCCGTCTGTCTTTGCCTCGGGCTGGGCTGGGTGTTGCTGGCGGGGGCCAGGGCTCCAGGGCCCGCCGCGCGGGCGCTGCCGGGAGGCTTCTCGTCCGAACTCGTGGTGGGAGGCCTGCACTACCCCACGACGTTCGCGCACCTGCCGGATGGGCGCATCCTCGTCGCGGAGAAGGCGGGGGTGGTCCGGCTGGTCAAGGACGGCGCCCTGGTGGCCACGCCCTTCCTCGACGTCAGCGCGCGGGTGAACAACCACCATGACCGGGGCCTGCTGGGGCTCGCGGTGGACCCCGCCTTCGCGCAGAACGGCTACGTCTACCTGCTCTATACCTACGACGACGACGCCACGGACGACGACGGGCCCAAGACGGGGCGCCTGGCGCGGTACACGGCGGTAGGGGACACGGCCTCGCCTGACAGCGAGTCGGTGCTGCTGGGCACCGCGGTGGCCGGCTCCTGCAAGGACCTTCCTCCCGGCTCGGACTGCATCCCCTCGGACAGCGCGTCGCACTCCGTGGGCAACGTCCGGTTCGCGCCGGATGGCACCCTCTTCGTGTCGCTGGGGGACGGGGCCCGCTTTGACGCGGTGGATGACGACGCGCTGCGGGCGCAGGACCCGGACTCGCTGGCGGGCAAGGTCCTGCGCGTCTCGCGCACCGGCGCGGGTGTGCCGTCGAATCCGTTCTGGAGCGGGAATGGCCAGGACAACCGCTCGAAGGTGTGGGCGCTGGGGCTGCGCAATCCCTACCGCTTCAACCTGCGGCCCGGCACCGCCACGCCCTACGTGGGAGACGTCGGCTGGGGCGACCACGAGGAGATCAACGTCGCGACGCCCGGCGCGAACTTCGGCTGGCCCTGCTACGAGGGGCCGGGGCGCCAGCGCGGCTATGAGCCCAAGCCCGTGTGCCAGGCGCTGTATGCCAAGGGGCCGGACGCGGTGCGGCCGCCGCTGTATTCCTGGACGCATGCCGAGGGCCAGACATCCACGGGCGGCGCCTTCATCCAGGACCCGGCGTTCCCGGCGCAGTGGCGGGGTGCCTACTTCTTCGCGGACTACACCCAGCAATGGATCCGGATGCTGCGGGTGGATGCCAATGATCAGCTCGTGCCGGACAGCGTGGCGCCCTTCGCCACCGAGGCGGGCGGCGTCGTCGACCTGAGCAGCGGGCCGGGCTCCCAGCTTCACTTCGTGGACATCCTCGCGGGGGAGCTGCGCCGCATCCGCTACCCGGCCAACAACACGCCGCCGGTCGCGGTGGCCTCGGCGACGCCGCGCGAAGGCGGGCCGCCCCTGCGGGTGTACTTCTCCAGCGCCGGCTCCCGCGACATGGACGGCGACACGCTCCAGTACGTGTGGGACTTCGGTGACGGCAACTCCGTGTCAGGCGTGGCGAACCCGGAGCACCTGTACGAGATGGCCGGCCTCCATGTGGCCCGGCTGACCGTCAGCGACGGACATGGCGGCAGCCACACGGCCTCCGTGCGCATCTCCGTGGGGAACCTGGCGCCGGTGGTGTCCATCCACGCGCCGTCGGAGACGTTCCGCTTCAAGGTGGGGGACGTGGTGACGTTCGCGGGCTCGGCGAGCGACGCGGAGGACGGCGCCATCCCGGGTGACCGGATGGCGTGGACCCTCACGCTGGTGCACTGCACGCCGGGAGCGTGTCATTCCCATCCCTATGGCGAAGGCCAGGGGCCTGGCGGGAGCTTCACCATCCCGGACCATGGCGACGACGTGCGCTTCCAACTGACGCTGACCGCGACGGACTCCGCGGGGCTGACGGGCAGCCGGATGGTGACGCTGTTGCCCCTGAAGGTGCAGGTGACGCTGGAGACGTCGCCTCCCGGGCTGGAGGTGGTGTTCGACGGGACGGCCAGCCCGTCACCGCTGGTGCGCTCCGTGGTCGCGGGCTCTTCGCACGCGCTCTTCGCGCCGTCACCCCAGGGCAACCAAGGCTTCGTCGGCTGGTCCAACGGCGGGGCCGCGGAGCACACCCTCCTGGTGGGCACGGAGGACGTGAGCGTCACGGCCTCCTTCGAATCCGTCGCTCCCGCGGAGTGCCCGGCCGGGCAGTACCGCGCGGAGTACTTCGCCAACCGGGAGCTGGCGGGCGTCCCGGGGATCGTGCGCTGCGAGGGGGCACCGCTCTCGAACTACTGGTGGGCGGGCAGCCCCGTGGAGGGCGTGGGCCCGGATGACTTCTCCGTGCGCTGGACGGGGCGGTTCTACTTCGCGACGGGCCTGTACTTCTTCCTGGCCCAGGCGGATGACGGCATCCGGGTCTTCGTGGATGGCAGCCGCATCATCAATGGCTGGAAGGACCAATCTTCCACCAACTACATGCAGGCGCGCTGGATGCGCGCCGGTGAGCACACCGTCGTCGTCGAGTACTACGAGCACGACGGTGACGCGGTGGCCGGGCTCGGGTGGTTCCGGTAGCCCGGCGAAAGCGCTCGTGATTGCGCCGCCGTCGGAATAGAGGAGGCGGATGCCCGAGAAGAACGACGTCATCCGGATCGCCACCTGTGCCTGTGGACAGGTGGAACTCGAGGGGCGGGGGCCGCCCATCATCCACGTCGAGTGCTACTGCGACGACTGCCAGGAGGGGGGACGCCGCATCGAGGCCCTTCCGAACGCGCCGTCGCCTCGCGGCCCCTTGGGCGGCACGGATTTCCTCCTCTACCGGAAGGACCGTCTCCGCGTCTCCCGAGGTGAGTCGCTCCTGTCGGGCTTCAAGCTCAAGGACGCTTCAGCGACGAAGCGGCTCGTCGCCACGTGCTGCAACTCGGGGATGTTCATGGACATGGGCCCGGGGCCGCACTGGTTCTCGGTCTACCGGAACCGGTTCACCGGCGAGGTGCCCCCGTTGGCGCTGCGCACCTGCACCCGGTACAAGCCCGCGGGCGTGGAGCTCCCCAACGATGTTCCAAACCATGCGAGCTTCCTGTCGGTCCGGTTCATGACGAAGCTCTTCCTCGCGTGGCTGCCCATGCTGATGAAGCGCTGAGCCGGCGGCCCCCTCAACCCAGATACGCGGCGATCTCGAACCATCCTTCGTCAATCACCTCGATGGAGAGCGACCGCGTGGACAGCTCCACCTGCATGCGCACGAAGTCCGCGCCGTCCGGCCGCTTCAAGTTGGCGTAGAACGTGAGGCCCCGCGCATCCCGTCGCGGTGCCTCCCAGGCCGCCAGCCCGCGCTCGCCAAGGGTCCCGCTGTGGATCACCTCCGGCCCCGGCTGATCCAACGTGAGGAATTGCAGGGACTCCTCCGTGCGAATCACCTTGGCCCCGGTCGTAAGCTCCACGAGCTCCAGCAGCTCCTCGAAGCCCGCCTCCGAATCCAGCTCCACCCGGGAGGCGCGCAGCGCTTCGTTGAGGTCGCGCTCGACTGTCACGGTGCATCCTCCCGACGGGCCTGGCGGCGCCATGTCCACCTCACTCCGGCGCCGGGAAGTGTAGCGCGCTGGCGGCACAGTCGGGCGACGAGCGCCTCATAGCCGGCGTAGGACAGCGGCAGGAGCAGGGCGAAGAGGAGGGTGAGCGAGGGCAGGGCGGGATGGGCC
>NZ_RAWQ01000171.1:0-24572 GCF_003668965.1 Corallococcus sp. AB030 | reverse complement strand
TCCCGCCCCCATCCCCGCGCACACCGTCGTCGTCGCCCGTGCGCAGGCGGAGCGACTGTCCGCCCAGCGCTTCCACCTGGTGCTGCTGGACACCGAGCGCGCGGGCACCGTGTACCCGCTCGCCACGGAGGACCTGCGCGTCGGCAAGTCCACCGACAACGACGTCGTCATCGACCACCCCACGGTGAGCCGCAACCACCTGGTGGTGCGCCGTCAGGGTGACCGCTTCCTCGTGCAGGACCTGGGCTCCACCAACGGCACCTTCCTGGATGGCGCCCAGGTGCGTGAGGCCTACCTGCGCCCCGGTGCCCTGCTGGAAGTGGGCGACGTGCGCCTGCGCTTCAGCCCGCAGATGACGCCCGTGCAGGTGGAGCCCACCGTCGAGGACCGGCTGGGCGACCTCGTGGGCCGCAGCGTGCCCATGCGCCAGATTTTCGCGCTGCTCCAGCGCATCGCCCCCACGGACTCCACCGTGCTGCTCGTGGGCGAGACAGGCTCCGGCAAGGGCGCGGGCGCCAAGGCCATCCACAAGTTGAGCCCCCGCGCGGCCGGGCCGCTCGTCGTGTTCGACTGCGCCAGCGTGTCCGACTCGCTCATCGAGTCCGAGCTGTTCGGCCACGAGAAGGGCGCCTTCACCGGCGCGGTGGGCCAGCGCATCGGGTGCCTGGAGCGCGCCCACGGCGGCACCCTCTTCCTGGACGAAATCGACGACCTCGCCCTGGACCTGCAGCCCAAGCTGCTGCGCGCCATCGAGGACCGCGAGTTCCGCCGCCTGGGCTCCTCGACCCCCATCTCCTTCGACGCGCGCATCGTCGTGGCCAGCAAGAAGGACCTGTGGGCGGAGACGCAGGCGGGCCGCTTCCGCGAGGACCTCTACTTCCGCCTGTCTGTCTTCACCTTCAGCCTGCCACCCCTGCGCGACCGCAAGGAGGACATCCCGCTGCTCGTGGAGGCCTTCGCTGGCGAAGGCCTGTGGCCCCGGCTGCCGGAGAAGATTCAAGAGCAGTTCCTGGGGCACACCTGGCCGGGCAACGTGCGCGAGCTGCGCAACGCCCTGGAGCGCGCCCGGCACATGGTGGACATCCCAGGACTCACCGGGGACAACCTCCTGCGCGAGTTCACCCGCGACGTGCCCACGCCCGCCGGGGACTTCCTGCCGGTGGAGTTCACCGGGCCGTTCAAGGTGTGCAAGGACGAGCTCGTCCGCGCCTTCGAGCGCGAGTACCTCACGCGCCTGTTGGGCCGCGCCCGAGGCAACATCGCCCGCGCCGCCCGCGAGGCGGAACTGGACCGCAAGCACCTCTATTCGCTGCTGCACAAATACGGGCTCGTTCAGAGCGAGCCGGACTGACGCCTTCGTGGCATGGTGCGGCCGCTTTCACGCGGTCCCCCATCCCCCAGGAGGGCTTCATGAAGTTGCGTCCGTCCCGCTGGCTCGGTGTGCTGTGCGCAGGTGTCTTGATGATGAGTGCGACGGGCTGCTTCGGCTCGTTCAAGCTCACGACGAAAATCTGGCAGTTCAACAAGGGCATCTCCGGCAACAAGTTCGTCCAGTGGCTGGTGTTCCTCATCTTCGTCGTGGTGCCCGTCTATGAAATCGGCACGCTGGTCGACGCGCTCGTCGTCAACAGCATCGAGTTCTGGACCGGCAGCAACCCGGTGAGCAGCGTGGAGGGAGAAGACTCCAACACGCGCATCGTGAAGCTGGGCCCCACCGACACGCTGAAGATGTCCCGCGACGTGGAGTCCGGCGTCATGCGTCTGGAGTTGCAGCGCGAGGGCCAGGAGCCCGTGGTGCGCTACTTCGAACCGCTGGAGGACGGCATGGTCGCGCGCGACGAGGCGGGCGCCCTGCTCATCCGCGCGCAGGGCCAGACTGACGGCGCGGTGAAGGTGACGAACGCCACCGGCTCCACCGTGACGGTGCACGCACGGGACGCGGTGGACGCCGCGCGCCAGCTCTTCCTGGATGGTGGCGCGCCCGCGCTCGCGCGGTTCGCCACGCACCAGGGACAGCTCTCCCAGGGCATGGCCACGCTCGACACCTGCACGCCGTAACAGAAGACCCATGGCTTCCGGTTCGAGTCACCGGAAGCCCCGGAGTGATTCAGGGCGCGGGCTCGTCGCCCACCACGTCGCCCAGGTCCGGGCCGAAGCCCGCGTCGAGCGCCAGGGAGTTGAACGTGCCCTCCATGCTGCGCCCCGCGCCGTAGCCGTCGCCCTTCTTGAACGACAGGGAGAAGTCTCCGCGCGTGGCCTCGCCCACGTTGCCGCCTTCGTCCAGCACCAGGTCGCCGCGCTCCACCTGGGTGAAGACGCGCGCGGGCTCACCCGCGGCCACATGCACCACCGACGCGCGGTCGCGGCCAGAGGGCGTGGTGCCGCCGAGGTTCACCTTCGTGCCCGGCTTCATGTCCACGCCTTCCGTGTCCACGGTGAGCCGCGCGACCAGGTCCACGTCCAGGCCGTTGTTGCGGAAATAGCTCACCTGGAGCGCCTCCGGGTTGCGGCGGATCTCCACCCTCGACACGTCGGTGACGGGGAACAGCTCCGACACGCTGCCGGACAGCTCGTTGTCTCCGCGGCACGCGATGACACCCGCGCCGCTCAGCACGGCCGCGAGCCCCAGCGCCGCCACGGCGCGTCCCGCGAGGCTCACCGCTCCACCGCCAGCGTCAGGGCCTGCGTGCCGCCCGCGCGGTAGAGCACCACGCGCTGGCCGGAGGACAGGAACGCCAGCTTCGGCGACCAGCCACCCGCCGTGTCCACCGTCACCTCGCGCCACTGGTCCTCCACGCGCGTGGCGATGATCAGCGCGTCGTCAGCCGGCGAGCAACTGCCCTCGTTACGCCCGGACTCCAGCGAGCAGATGTGGAACGCGATGGACGGGTCGTGCGTCTTCGGGTCGAACGCCAGCGACGGGTACCAGCCGCCGGAGCCCGTCTGGTACACCGGATCCGGCGTCGTCCAGTCCCCCGCCGCCGCGCACTTCGTCCCCGTCGTGCCCGCGCAGGTGATGAGCGTGAGCCGGCTGCTGGAGCGGTCCACCGCCGCGATGCCGAAGCCGATGGTTGAGTCATACGCCATGGACGCGCCCAGCATCGTGTTGCCCACCGCCTGCACCTGCACAGGCGGCGTCCACGTGGTGCCATCCGCGTTGCGGCGCTGGAAGTACACGTTCTGCCCCGGCGCGTCCGCGGCGCCGAAGGCCTGGTCGAACACCAGCGCGGGCTGGTTACCCGCCATCAACATCTGGAGGTGCCCGCCGTACGCGCCCTTCTGGTCGCCGCCCGACGCCACCACCCGGTGCTGCCACGCCGTGGGCCCGCCGCTCGCCAGCTCCACGTCGCTGCCCGCCCAGTCCTGCTGCGGGAACTGCCCGTTGTGCCCGTCGCGGTAGACGACCAGGGCCTGGCTGCCGCTGAAGACGATGGAGGGATTGAGCCCCACCAGGTAGCCCGTGTCGCTCACCGCGTTGCCCGCCACGGCCTGGTCGCCCGTCGTGACGGCGATGCGCTCGGTCCAGGTGCCGTTCGCGTTGCGGTAGGACACCGCCAGGTCGCTCTGGAGCCAGAAGACGGAATCGTCACTTCCGCCGCCCAGGTAGCTCACCGCGGGCTGTCCGGACGGGCTGAACGCCAGCGACACGCCGTACACGCGCTGCACGGTGGCGATCTTCTCCGCCTCCGCCTGCACCTGGCCGTCCTTCACCTCGCGGTAGCGAAGCTCGGAGTCCTTGTCGTTCACCTTCACGAAGTACGCGATGCCGATGCGATCGTCCGGGGCCACCGCCATCGCGATGTTGGAGATGGCGAGCTGCTCGCTCGGATTCGTGTCCACCGTCAGCCGCACGAAGGGCGTTTCCGTTGTTCCGCCATCCTCCTGCGGCTTCGAGCCCGCGTCCGGGTTGGCCGGCTTGCCGCCGCCACATCCCAGCGCGAGCGCCGCTCCCAGTAGCCACGCGTGCCGTTTCATGCGGTTCTTCTCCTTGGTTCAGTCGGCCTGGTTGAGCGCGCCATCCTATGTCAGCCGCGCGCGTTGTCCGTCACGCCTCGCGGTGCGGTCCCACGTCACGCACGCGGTGGGCGGCCAACCGACCCCGGCCCCTTCTCAGGTGCCGTGAAACACACGCACCTGGGATAGGCTCGCGCGCCATGGCTCGCGCGCGTTCGCTCCCCCCGAAGCTGTCCCGGCGCACCTTCATCCAGCGGCTCACCTTCTTCGGCGGCGGCGTGGTGCTGCTGGGTGGCATTGCGTGTAAACGTTCGAAGGAGGCGGAAGAGAAGAAGCCCGCGGAGCCCACCGGCACCACCTCCGCCGGCCAGGCCCTGCGCACCTTCTCCGCCTTCGAGTACGCCGTCGTCGCCGCGGCCGTGGAGCGGCTCCTCCCTCGCGACGAGGACCCCGGCGCCCAGGACGCGGGCGTGGCGCTCTACATCGACCGCATCCTGGAGACGCAAGGGCTGGAGTCCATGCACCGCGACTTCCTCCAGGGCCTGGCCGCGCTGGAGCGCCGCGCGCAGCGCATGTTCCAGAAGGGCTTCGCGCAGGCCACGCCCGCCCAGCAGGATGAGCTGCTCGCCATCTTCAAGGACAGCCCGGCCGGCAGCGGCGAGGCCCACTTCTTCGAGCTGTTGATGACGCTCAGCCTGGAGGGCTTCCTGGGCGACCCGTCCTACGGCGGCAACAAGGGCCGCGTGGGCTGGCGGCTGATGGGCTTCGACACCGTGGGCACGCTCGCCATGGCGCCCCCGGAGGGATACGACGGACCCAAGTGCCTGCGCGAGTGCGGAGGTCACCACCCGTGAGCCTGCCTTCCGTGGACGTGTGCATCGTGGGCAGCGGCGCGGGCGGAGCGCCGCTCGCGCTGGAGCTGGGGCGCGCGGGCTTCAAGGTCGTGGTGCTGGAGAAGGGCCGCCACTACCAGCCCAAGGACTTCGTCCACGACGAGATCCTCAACAGCCGCCGCAACTTCTTCATGCCGCTGCCGTGGGAGGAGCCGCACCTGGTGCGCCAGGGGGCCAAGGGCCGCTACGAGCGCAGCAACGCCGCGTGGACCGCCAACTGCGTGGGCGGCGGCACCGTGCACATGAGCGGCTTCTTCTACCGCCTCAAGCCGGTGGACTTCCGCCTGCGCTCCACGCTGGGCGCGGTGCCCGGCACCACCGTGGCGGACTGGCCCATCTCCTATGAGGAGCTGGCCCCCTTCTACGACAAGGCGGAAGCCGAGCTGGGCGTGTCCGGCCAGGCCATCCCCCACCCCTTCGCCGAGCCCCGCAGCGGTCCCTACCCGCTACCGCCCCTGGACGTGCACCCGGTGGCGTCCGAAATCGACAAGGTGTGCGCGGCCATGGGCTGGCACGCCCTGCCCACCGCGCGCGGCATCATCAGCAAGGCCTACAAGGGCCGTTCGCCTTGCGCGTACTGCGCGCTGTGCGGCAGCTACGGCTGCGAGACGGGCGCCAAGAGCAGCACGCTCGCGAGCCTCATCCCCAACGCCATCGCCACCGGCAACGTGGAGGTGCGCCCGGGCAGCATGGCGCGCTCCATCGAAGTGGATAAGCAGGGCCGTGCGAAGAGCGTGGTGTACCTGGACAAGGACGGCGTCGCGCAGGAGCAGCCCGCGAAGATCATCATCGCCTCCGCCACCGCAGTGGAGAGCGCGCGCCTCTTGCTCAACTCCACCTCCAGCCGCTTCCCAAACGGGCTCGCCAACGGCAGCGGGCTCGTGGGGAAGAATCTCCTCTTCAGCTCCTTCGGCGGCTCGCGGGCGCACTTCCGCGTGTCGAAGCAGAAGACCGCGCGGCCGTGGCTCACGGACCCGGCGCCCTTCGTCAACCGCAGCCTCCAGGACTTCTACGTGATGCCGGACGCGCGCCACGGCTTCCGCAAGGGCGGCACGCTGGGCTTCATGTGGGCGCACCCCAACCCCATCTACGCGGCGGTGGGCCTGGCGGGCAGCGGCAAGTCCGGCGTGTTCGGCAAGGAGTTGAAGGACCGCATGCGCGCGTACCGCGACTCGCGCATCCTCGAGTTCGAGGTCTACGCGGAGTTCCTCCCCACGCCCGGCACCTCCGTCACCGTGGAGCCCGAGGTGAAGGACAAGTACGGCATCCCCGTGGCCGCCATCACCCTGGACCGGCACCCGGCGGACTTCGCCGCCACGCGCTTCCTCGTGGAGCGCGGCGAGGAGGTGTTGATGCGCCTGGACCCGGACAGCGTGGAGCGCGTGGGCACGCAGGGTGAGACGACCATCCTCCAGCACGGCACCTGCCGCTTCGGCAACGACGCGGCGGCCTCCGTGCTGGACAAGCACTGCCGCGCGCACGAAGTGCCGAACCTCTATGTCGTGGACGGCAGCTTCATGCCCACCGGTGGCAGCGTCCCCTCCACGCTCACCATCGCCGCCAACAGCTTCCGCGTGGCGGACCACCTGGTGCACACGCTCAAGGGCTGAAGCCGCGCGCCGCTGACGCGCTACTGGAGGCGCAGCGGCGTCACTTCCACCTTCACCACGTAGCGCGCCTGCATGTCGGAGTCGAACTCCACCAGGTGGTCACCCACGCCGGTGACGTCCGCCTGTTGGGTGAAGACGCCGAACTTCTCCATCTGGTCCAGCGCCGCGCGGCCCGTGGACGCCTTGCGCTGACGTGCGCGGCAGCCCTCCTCGTGCACGGTGATGGCCGTCTCCTCGCCCGCCGCCGTCACCTCCTCCAGGTAGAAACTCACCTTGATGGTGGAAGCCTCCGGCACGCGCACCAGCACCTGCCCGCGGCCGGGGAAGCGGCCTTCCGAGTAGCTCTCCGGCCCGAGGATGCAGCCCGCGTACTCACTGCACACGGGCCAGGACGCCTTGCAGACATCCAGCACGCGCGCGCCGATGAAGTCATCCCGCGAGCCGCCACATGCGACGAGCATCAATCCCAACACAGCGAACGCCAGTCGCGAGACATTCCGTGTTACAACACCAGACATTCTTCTGAACCTCAGCGAGGAGTGGATGTCCATGCGCATGCGCAACCTGTGGCTGCCTCTCACCATCATCGCCCTGGCGGGCTGCGGAGACGAGTCCGAGGACCTGCCGAACACGCCGCAGCTGCTCATCGACCGTACGGAGCTGAGCTTCGACACGGAGTTCTCCGCGGGGACCTACGTGGGGGCGACGACCTTCAACACGCTCTACATCGAGAACCGCGGCCTCCAGACGCTGGAGCTCACCGAGGCCTCCATCTCCGGCCCCAGCGTCTTCACCATGAAGAAGCCGGAGGACTGGCCGGAGAACGGGCCCCTGAAGCTGGAGACCTACAAGCGCACCTTCATCGAGGTCGCCTTCAAGCCCAACGCCGCGCAGGAGTTCACCGGCAAGCTCACCCTCAAGTCCAACGCCGCCAACGGCGAGACGCGTGAGCTGACGCTCAAGGGCAAGGGCGTCGCGGCGCCGAAGCCGTAGTCCCGGCGAAGGCGGCGGAGGCGTGAAGCCCCGCCGCCCGCCCGGCGCTGCTACCGGGTGAACTGGCAACCGCCCACCCACGTGCCACCGTCCTGCGTGGGCGCCGGGCACGACGTGGGCGAGCCGCCACCATCCGCCGCCGTGTAGCTGCGCGGGTAGTCGCCGTAACCGGTGCGCAGCGTGTAGCCCACGGGCGTGTAGTCCGTGCGCTCGGTGGCGCTCACCGCCACCTTGAGCGTGCCGCCCTGGATGAAGCGCCGCTCCAGGCAGGAGCACGTGTAGGGCGCCACCGTGACGCGCGTCGTGGTGGCCGTCTTCTCCAGCTGGTACAGCGCCTGGTAGCTGCTGAGCGGCGCGCTCGCGGAGGTGTGCCACGCGCGCATCGCCGTCGGGTTGTAGGCCAGCGTCAGCGCGCCGCCCGTGCTGGTGGTCGTCACCGGCGTGCACGTGCCGGCGCCGCCGTCCGTGGCGGTGCCGTCGCAGAAGGTCAAATCCAGCGCCAGTCCGTGCGGCGTGCCGCCATCCGGCAGGTTGTCCACGTCCCACTGCACCAGCCACGCCGCGTCCTCGGGCGCGCTCAGCGCGGGGAGCTGGTACTCGAAGGTGTCCGTGTCGGAGGGCACCGCGTCGTAGTCCGTGGGGCCGCGCACGCCCAGGCCCGTGGCGCGGTCGTTGTTCCGCAGCCGGCCGTGGCCGTGCGTCAGCTGGCCCTTCGCCTCGAAGGTGGCGTTGCCCACCGGCAGGTTGCCCGTGCCCACGCCGCCGAGCGTCTTGGAGCGCGGCTGCTCCACGCCTCCGCTGTAGGCGTTCTCTTCTTCCGTGTCCTCCGCCGCCCAGGACACCTCCAGCCGGTAGTCACGGTCATCCGCCCAGTTGTTGCCGTCGTCCTGCACCACGAAGTGGTACGTCACCTCCGCGCCGTGCGAGGGCACCGGCAGCGCGCCCTGGAAGTTGCTCAGGCCGGGGAAGCGCGCCGGGTCGGACTCCTCGCGCACGGACTGGATGCACAGCACGGCCTCCGCGTTGTTGCAGTAGGTCTGCACCAGCCCCGGCGCGTCGGGGTGCTCGCGCGTGTCGCGCGGGCACACGGCCGGGTTGTTGGAGCAGGTGGCGCGCTGCTCCGCGGTGACAGTCGTGCTGACGGTGCTGAACACCAGCACCTGCCGGTCCGCCAACTGGCCCAGCGGCAGGGGCAGCGGGTCGAAGCGCGTGGTGGTGGGCCGCTCCGTCAGCCGGTAGCGCAGCACGCTGGGCTTCGTCAGGCTGGACAGCTTCACCGCGAACCAGTCGCGGTCGCCCACGTAGCCCAGCCGGCCCTCGAAGGTCGTGGACGCGCCCGGCGTGCCCAGGTTGTTCGAGTACGCGCGCGCGTAGGCGTCGTTGTCCCCGGACTGGTCGCGCGGGTCCTCCTCGTCCACCACGCGCACCTCGACTTCATACGGCTGGCGCAGGTCGCCCGCGGGCACGGGATCGTTGTTGCCCTTGTACCCCTTCACCACCAGGGTCCAGGTGCCCGCCAGCTTCACCTTGCGCGCGGTGGCCATCACGCCCGGGTGCACCTTGGGCAGCACGTTGCCCTCCGACTCCTTGTCGGTGCCGTTGGGGCGCAAGAGCTCGTAGGACAGGCGGTAGTTGGGCGCGAAGCCCTGGTCCGGCGCGGTGATGCGCACGTAGGCGATCTTCCCCGCCGTCAGCGGGAAGCTGAAGCGGTCCACGTCGTTGTCCGTGGCCAGGTAGCCCTGCGCGGTGCCCACCTGCACGGCGCCCTGCGCCGCCAGCGCGATGGGCGTGGGCGTGACGTCGTTGGGCTCGTTCGTGTCCGGGTTCTCCAGCAACTCCACGGTGAGCCGGTAGGCGTTGCGCGCGTCGTAGTTGGGGCGCGCGGGGTTCGTGGGCGCGTCCCGCACCACGATGATGAGCTGCGTGCTGGGCGTGCCGTACGGCAGCACGATGTCCACCGGCTTCGGCGCGCCCGCGCCGTGCTGGTCCGACTTCGTCACCAGAGAGGTGTCCTTGTCCTTCTCCCGCACGGAGATGGACAGGTTCACCGGCGTGCTGGACGCCAGGTACGTGCCGGTGACGTGCACCAGCGTGCGCGCGTTGGCGGTGGCGGGGATGTTGACGCGGTACCAGTCCTCGTCACCGGCCTTCACGTCGCCCGTGAGCGCCAGGTAGCGCTCCATGGGCACGCCGGGCTTCAGCTCGCAGTCCGCGTTCGTCAGCGCCTCCTCGCGGTTGTTGCAGAGGTCCTCCACCACGCCCGTGCCGGCGTCCGGCGTGTCCTCCCCGCCGGAGGAACAGGCGGCCAGCAGGAGGAGCGCGAGCGGGAGCAGTCGGGTGCGAAGGCGCATGGGGGAAGTCCGGGAGGCGAAAAAAGAAGTCAGGGGACGGGCGAGAGGGTCGGGGCGACGCCGGGGCAGCCGTCCACGAAGTCCTCGGGGTTCACGCGGATGACGCCATCCGGAGGCGACTTGATGCCGCCCACCGGGTAGCGCACGGAGTCCACGCGGAAGGTGCGCACCAGCGTGCGCGCGGTGGGGTCGTCCGCGGGCAGCATGGCCACGGAGAGGTAGATGTCGTTGTAGCCCGCGCCGCGCTGCACGGTGCCTGCGTCCACGCCGCCGTCCACACCCCCGTCGGCGATCATCGCGATGGTGGGCGCCAGCAACACGTTGTCCACGCGGAAGCGGTAGCACTGGCGGCCCTGGTCATCCACCGGGCCGTCCGCCTCCATGCTGTAGCGGTACGCGTCCGAGGCCAGGTTCGCGGTGTCCACCTGCAAGGGGCGCATGTGCATGCGCAGCTCGCTGCGGTTGGTGAGGCCGTCCGTGTCCGGGTCCTCGTCCAGGTCCTTGCTGGAGCCCTGCGTGCCGCCGCGCCACTCCATGCCGTCCGGCACGCCGTCGCCGTCGCTGTCCTGGAGGGTGGCGTTGGTGCCGATGAACTGCTCGTCGCAGTCCAGGAGGCCGTCGCAGTCCGTGTCCACGCCGCGCAGCGCGGGCGGGCAGCCCTTGTCCAGACCGCCGCCGTCCGGCTGCGCGACCTGCGTGGGGTCGAACTGCACGCCGCGGTCGCGGAAGTACACCTCCACGCCGTCGCTGAAGCCGTCGCCGTCCGTGTCGCGCAGGTTGGGGTTGGTGCCCAGCTCGTACTCGCGCGCGTCGGAGAGGCCGTCTCCGTCCGTGTCCGCCTCGTCCAGCGGGCTGCCCGGGGGCGCGGAGAAGTTGGAGGCCACGAAGTCCTTCACGATGAAGGCGCGGCGCACCTGGCCGAACTGGAAGTTGAGGAAGTTGATGGGCTCGTTGTTGCGGAAGTCGCGGAAGTTGCCGCCGCCCAGCGTGGCCATCTTCTCCAGACGGTCCGCGTTCTGGTTGATGATGAGCAGCGGGCAGCCGCCGTCGCCGAAGCCGCCGTCCTCCGCCACCAGGTCGCACACGGACGGCACGGGCTGGATGGGGTTGAAGACGTGCACGGTGTTGAAGCGCACGTCCTCCACCAGGTCGCGCAGCTGGCGGATGCGCACCACCGCGTCGCCGCGGATGAGCTCGTCGTCCTGGTTGTTGGTGGGCTTGCCGTCCGACAGGAAGATGACCGAGTAGCGCGCCTGCGCCAGCGCGTCGCTCCCGCTGGGCTGCTGCCGCGCCCGCGCGATGTCCGTGTTGATGAGCGAGTAGATGTCCGACAGCGGCTTGACGAAGTCCGTCGAGTCCCGGTTCGGTGACGTGTCCGTGTTGCGGAAGGTGAGCAGCTTCTCCGTGAGGATGGCCTTCGCGGTGGCGTCCAGCCGCGACACCTGCACGAACCCGTCCTCCAGCGGCGGCCCCGGGTTCTGCGTGAGGAACGCCGTGGTGCTGCCCGCGAAGAGCATCACCGCGATGGAGACCTCTTCGTCCTGCGGGAGGTTCTCGATGAGGTCCACCAGCGCCGTGGCGCGCACGCCGTCCGGGTCGCTCACGCGCATGGACTGGCTGGCGTCCATGGCGACGATGATCTTGATGGGCCGGATGACCTCGTTGGCGCCCAGCGTGCAGAAGCGCCCGTCCAGCGCCACGGCCCGGTCCGCGGGCACGTCCGTGTCGCGGCGCGGGTCATAGAGGTACGAGTCCGTACAGGCCATCACCACGGCGAACCCCACCAGGCAGAGCGCCCACCAACGTCCCGCGCGGCTCACGGCGAGGCCCCTCCCTGCGACGGCGACACGCCGACGCAACTGCCCTGGGTCCTCCAGGGATCCACCAATTGGTCAGGACGGCGGAAGTCACCGTCCTCCATGGCCAGGTCCGGCGCCAGCGGCACGCGCACGCTGGGCGGCGCGTACTGGGCCCACGCGCACGCGGTGCGCCAGACGCCGTAGTCCGTGGCCACGCCGCTCTCCGGCGCCTCCGCGAACCACACCTTGAACAGGTTGTAGCCTTGCTTCACGCCGGAGCGGTCCGGCGGCGTCACCAGCTGGAGGTTGGACACGGTGAAGTCGTAGCAGACGCCGTCCGTGTCGGTGCCGCCCGGGACCTTCTTCACCTCGTACTGGATGCCGTACTTGTCGTGGAAGGGCCGGTCGCGCCGGGTGGGGTCGCTGCCGGCCTTCAACTCCTCGTCGTCCGGGATGCCGTCGCCGTCCGTGTCCAGGCCGGACACGCTCGACTGGAGCGGGTTGAGGCCGTACTTCGCCTCCAGCCCGTCCGGCATGCCGTCGCCGTCGCTGTCCACGATGCCCTGGCGCGTCTTGAGGTAGTCCTCGGCGAACTGCGACAGCCCGTCACCGTCCGTGTCCCGGCAGATGCAGCCGGGCGTCAGCGGGGACTGCGGGTTGCAGCCGCGCGCGTCCAGGTCGTTGCCCGGCTTGAAACCCTGGTCCTGGCGCCGGTACTCGAAGCCGTCGCTCAGACAGTCCCCGTCACTGTCGATGGTGAAGGGGTTCGTCTTGAGCGTGAAGCTGTTGTCCAACGCGTCCGGGACGCCGTCGCCATCGCTGTCCAGCACGCGGCCGTCATCTCCCGGCGCGGAGCTCAGGGGCTCCACCAGCAGCGTCTTCATCACGTTGGGCGACGCGAAGGAGGAGTAGTCCAGCGCGCCCAGGCCCAGCTCGGAGATTTCCGCCGTGTCGCTGAACTCCTGGTAGACGCCGTTGCCCATCTCCGCGAAGCGCTTGAGCAGGAAGGAGGCGATCTTCTTCGCCGCGGCCGGGTACTGCGCCTCCGGGACGCCCGGATAGGTGCCGTAGATGTCCTGGCAGATGGGGCCGCAGGCGCGCACGGCCTCTTCGTTGAAGAGCAGCACCGTGTGCATGCGCACGTCGCCCACGTTGTACTGCGTCTTCAGCTCCATCAGCCGGCGCACGTAGCTGAAGAGCTGGTAGTTCTGGTTGCGGTCCGTGCCCACCTCGAAGCCGGTGATGGCGTCGGTGGTGCTGGTGGCGTTGCAGAAGCTGGTGATGGAGTCGCGCCAGGTGAGGTCCGGCGTGTCCGGCCCCGCGTAGGCGGACAGGTCGTCGTTGGCGGAGCAGCGCGGGTACGGCGTGCCGTCCGTGAGGAACACGACGACGTAGCGCGTGCGCGGCAACAGCTCCGGCGTGGACTGGGACACCGCCTCGATGTCGCTGGCGATGAGGCTGTACGCGTAGCTGAGCGCGCCCTGGTAGTCCGTGCCCTTGCCCAGCTGCGACTGCAGGCCTTCGATGTAGCTGTTGATGTTGCCCGGCGGCGCGAAGCGGTCTCCCGTGGAGGCCGGCGGCCAGGTGTTCTTCACGTTCGTTTCGAACGGGGCAATGGCGATGCTGATGTTGCCCTGGCGCGCGTCGTTGATGCGCCGGAAGCCATTCACCACGTTCTTCAGGGCGCGTACGCGCGCGGGCTCCGTCACGCCCGGCGGGATGATGGCCTGGACCTCCGCGCGCTCGCAGAAGCCGCTGCCCTCCTGCGAGCCCGGCGGATCCGACACGCACATGCTGCCGGACTCGTCCACGACGAGCACCACCTTCACCGGGAAGCCGGTGGGGTTCGCCGGACGCGTGCACACCCGGCCGGTGAGCGTCAGCCGGTCATCCAACTGGGACTGCTCCTGGGCGCGAGGCTCCAGGAGCGTGTCTGAACAGGACAGCACACCCAGGACCAGGAGGCCGGTCGCAAGAAACGGAACAGCGAGCAGACGGCGCATGCGATGCGGACCTCCTGGCACGGGGAACATCCTGGGTTACGCCTTCTTGCGGCGGCGCAGGAGCAGGCCGAGCACGCCAGCGCCCAGGGCCGCGGCGCTGCCGCCCGCGGGCAGCGAGGTGCAGCCACCGCCCTCGGAGTCCTGCTTGCCCACCTTCACGAAGAGGCTGGACACGGAGGCGCGCTCATTGGGGAACACGCGGTCCGCGAAGGCCAGGCGCGTGGACACCTGCAGTTCGTACTCGCCTTCCTTGTCCGGGTTGAAGTTGGGCACGCTGCCGTCCACGTACTGGTACTCCCAGTGGCGGCTGTAGGTGACGGCGCCCTTGGGGTTCTCCACCACCGCGGTGGAACCGGAGGGACGCTTCACCACCGTCCAGGTGTACTCGATGGCCGCGCCGTTGCGGTTGGCGAACAGGGGCGGACGCACCGCCATGCCCGTCTTCTCCACGCTGATGGAGCCGCCGGTGCCCACGCTGAAGGGCGACTTCGGGTCGAGGCAGTCGTTCGGGTTGTCCTTGTTGAGGACCACGCAGTAGCGCGTGTCGCACGCGTCGCCGATGCCGTCGCCGTCGTCATCCGCCTGGTCGCGGTTGGCCACCAGCTGGCAGTTGTCCACGTTGTTGAGGACGGAGTCGTTGTCGATGTCCGGATCGCACTTGTCGCCGATGCCGTCCGCGTCCGTGTCCTTCTGGTCCGGGTTGGACAGGCCGGGGCAGTTGTCCAGGTTGTCGGAGACGTTGTCGCCGTCCGCGTCCACGCGGCACAGGCTCAGGTCCGCCGGCATCTCGGTCTGGATGGGGTTGGCGACGAGCGGGCAGCTGTCCTCGCCGTCCGGCACGCCGTCGTTGTCGTCGTCCGCGTCACAGACGTCGCCGATGCCGTCCTGGTCGTTGTCCGCCTGGTTGGCATTGGGGATGGTGGGGCAGTTGTCCTCGCCGTCCAGCTTGCCGTCGTTGTCGTCGTCCGGGTCGCACGCGTCGCCAATGCCGTCGCCGTCGCCGTCCAGCTGGGTGGCGTTGGAGACCGCGGGGCAGTTGTCACAGGCGGTGCCGACGCCGTCGCCGTCCGCCGTGTCGTCCTGGTCGCGGTTGGACGTGAAGGGGCAGTTGTCCTTGTCGTCCGCCTTGCCGTCGCCGTCCGCGTCGTCCGTGTACGACAGCGTCTTGCCGTCGTCCGTGTACGCCACCCAGACGGAACAGCCACAGCCACAACCGCAGCCGCCGCCCTCCTCCTTGGGGCGACCGCACTCGTCTCCGAGGCACTCCGGGTTGTCCGGGTTCTGCTCCTGGGCCTGCACGGTGCGGGGACTCAGCACCAGGAACGCTCCGAGCGCCAACAGGGGGGCAATGCGACCGATAGTCATGGTGACTCCTTTCACAACCCCTGCCCTAGCAAGAGGCGATCCCGCGTCTGTAGGAGTTTCAGGGTCAGTAACTTCAAGGGGTTGCGCGTTCGGAAGAGCCTGCTACAGGAAGGGTGTGGGGGGGACACCCCATTGAGACTGTGGGGGACACCCCACGCTGGGGGCCGTCTCAGGTGCCCACGATGAAGTCGTCGGAGAGCATGGGGACCATGCCCGCGGGGGTGCGGCCCGTGTCGGGGTCGTATTGGATTTCCTGGATGAAGAGCGAACCCACGCCGGCGCCGCGCGGATCATTGTCCCGGCCCACCTGGAGGTAGAGGTAGACCTCGTTGGTGCCCGCGGAAATCACCTCGCCGGGAATCAGCGGGTGGGGGCGCTCCAGGGTGGGGACCAGGGAGACGTTCTCCACGCGGGTGCGGTAGCAGGCGCGGTCGCTGGTGGCGGTGGGCGGCAGCGGGACGATGGAGTAGCCGTAGCCGCGCTCGCGGTGGAAGTCGAGGTCGGCGCTGAGCGGGTCGGTGTGGGCCTCCACCTCCGCCACGTTGGAGACGCCGTCGCGGTCGGTGTCGAGCAGGTCCTCGGCGATGAGCGGGTTCGTCTGCGACAGGGCCTCCACCAGGTCCGGCAGGCCGTCGCCGTCCGTGTCGCCCACGCAGGGGTCGCTGCCGAGCACGCGCTCCTCGCAGTCGTTGAGCCGGTCGCCGTCCGTGTCCTGCGTCACGCTGCAGCCGTTGATGATGTCCACGGCGAGCGGGTCCAGGCCCATGCGCAGCTCCACGCCGTCCATGAGCCCGTCCTGGTCGGTGTCGGGGGAGGTGGGGTCCAGGCCCAGGGCGCGCTCGTCGTCGTCCGACACGCCATCGCCGTCGCTGTCGACGAGCATCTGGCCGTTGCGCACCTGCACGTTGCGGTTGAAGGCGAGGAAGCGCTTGAGCTTGAGCGCGTTGTCGAGCGCGCCGTAGTCCAGCCGCGCGAGCGCGTTGGGCAGGCCCACGAAGTCGGTCTCCACGGGCACGCTGCCGCCCGCGTTCGCGATGGCTGCCACCTGGAGGCGGGTGACGGGGTCCGGCGTCTGGCCTCGGACGTAGACGGGCTGGACGCTGACGCCGCCCGCGCCCAGCTGCTCCACCAGGCCCTTGAGCTCGCCCACCACGGCGGTCAGTTCGCACTGGCTGCACGAGGCGTTGCACTGGGCCTGGGCTTCCGGGGTCGCGTTGCAGCCGGCGGCCTGGGCCAGCGCGGTGCACCGGCTGTCGATGCCGATGTTGTAGGCCGGGTTGTCACAGCTCACGTCGGAGCTGCGGATGACGGGCGCGACCACGTAGCGCGAGCGCGCGACCTCGCCCTTGCAGGCGGCCTGCATGTCGCCGGACATCAGGCTCTTGGACAGCCGCAGCGCGGAGCGGATGCTGATGGGGCCCTGCTGCTGGTAGCTGGCGTAGCGAGGCAGGACGGACTGGAAGGAGGCGGCGTCCGTGAAGCTGCCTTGCAGGCCGGTGGCCACCGAGTGGAAGGCCACGAGCCCGAAGCGCACCTGAGGGCCGGTGAAGCGCGAGGTGAGCGTGGTGAGCCCGTCCACCGCGGAGCCCACCACCTCCGGCTCCACGCCGGTGCCGCCCTGAAGCGCGAAGATGACCTTCACGGGGAACGCGTCGCCCGTGGCCTCGGGGACGCAGAGGTCTCCCTCGAAGTTGGCGCGGTCGCGTGTACCGCCCGCGCGGTCATCAATCGAATAGAGCCCCGCGTCGGTGCACGACAGCCACAACGTTGGAAGCAGGAGCCAGGCGACCCGGGGGGAGGAACGCATTCGTTGGATTGTAGACCTCAGCCCCCCCTTCCAACGCAAGCGACCCGAGTGCCGGCTCCACGTGAAGGCCCCGACACCCCTCCCGCCTTTTCGCGCCGACAGAGAAAAGCTCGCCGCCAACCAGACTGGAATGTCCACATCCCGCCTGGAATCAGCCCCCGACAACTTCCTGGTCTTCCCGGGATGGTTCCGATTTCGGGGAGGGGAAAGACATTGCCCGTGCTGTCCAATCAATCCCCAAGGAGCAAGACCATGAAGAAGACGCACGTGAAGCTGGGCGGGACCGTGGCGATGTTCGTGCTGGCGCTGGGTGCGACGGGCGCGATGGCTCACAACCGTGAGGTGAAGAGCCATGATCCGCGCATGGCGGTGTCGATGGAGGAGGTCGTGCTGGTGTCGAAGACGGGCCCCCTGGCGGGTGGTTCCGGCAGCGGCAACGGCAACTGCGGCATCCTCAGCAACATCCTCGGTGGTGGCAACATCATCGGCAACACCACGGGCAACCTGCTGGGCCTCTTCATCGGCGGCGGCAGCATCTCGGGCAACTGCAACTGACGCCAGCTGACGTCACAACCCCCTGAAGTGATGTAGCGGTCCATTCAAGACGGACCCGACGCCGGAGGTGCCCCCTCCGGCGCTCGGTCTGGAGCCCCCATGCGACACACGTTGACTCCCCGGCACGGGTTGTTGACCGGCCTCGCCGTGCTGCACCTGCTGATGGTGGCCCGTGGCGCGCTGCACGTGCCCCTGCTCCCTCTGACAGACACCGGGCGGACCTGGGCCCAGGCCTATGGGCATTGGACGGGCTCGAGCAGTGGCTTCAGTTTCTTCGCCCCCGGGGTGAGCCCGGCGGTGCGTGTCTCCTTCGACCTGGAAGGTGCGTCCGGCGACCGGCTGCACGACGACTTCCGGTCCGACAACGGCGCCGTGAGCGTGCGCATCCATTCCATGAACCTGCGCTTCAGCCTGGAGGAGAGCCGGGACGCGCTGGCCCGCGCGTGGGCGGCGGCGATGTTCGGCCGGCATCCGGACGCGAGAGCCGTCACGGTGCGCGTGGAGTCGCTCCAGCTGCCCAGCATGGAGGGACACCTGCAAGGGTCGCAGCCGCTCTGGACGGAGGCCTACCGTGCGGAGTTCCAGCGGCGCGTGCCCGCGGCCGTGTCCACCGGTGAGGTGACGCCATGAGCGCCCGGACCTGGAAGTCCGCCGTGGGTGCCAGGCTGGCGGCGTTCGTCGGCGAGCCCTCTTCTCCGCAGCCGCTGGGCGTGTTGCGCATCGGCGTGGCGGCGCTGCTGCTCATCCAGGCATGGAGCCTGTCGGAGATCCTGCCGGAGCTGTTGGGCAACCAGGGCTGGGTGCCCTGGAGCGTCTCCGAGGCGATGGCATCCCCTTCCGTGCCCCGGGTGGACGCGGTGGTGGCCGCGCTGGCGCCGCTGGGCTTCTCGCAGGCGGCCAGCATCCAGGGCATGACGTTCGTCTACGTGGTGGCGCTGCTGGGGCTGCTGCTGGGCCTGCACACGCGGCTGTCGTCGGTGGTGGCGTGGATCCTCCACACGGTGCTGCTCAACAGCATCAGCTTCTTCTCCTACGGCGTGGAGACCTTCGCGCACATCAGCCTGTTCTATTGCGCGGTGATGCCGGTGGGCACGGCGTACTCCCTGGACGTGCGGGCGGGCAGGCTCTCCGGCGCGCCGTCCGCGCTGGCGACGCTGTCGCTGCGCGTGTTGCAGGTGCACCTGTGTCTCATCTACCTGACCACGGGTCTGGAGAAGATGCTGGGGCCCGTGTGGCGGGACGGGACGGCGCTCTGGGAGGTGCTGATGCAGCCCCAGTACGGCCAGTTCGACTTCGCGTGGCTCGCGACGGTGCCGTGGATGGTGAAGCTGGCCACGTGGGGCACGCTGGTGGTGGAGGTGGGCTACGCGTTCTGCGTCTGGCCCCGGCGCACGCGGGGGCTCTGGGTGGCGCTGACGATGAGCCTGCACCTGGGCATCGCGGTGATGATGGGGCTGTGGATGTTCAGTGGGATGATGGCCGTGCTCACGTTCGCGGCGTTCGGGTGGCCCCTGATCGCCGAAACGATGCGCACGCGGGTCCGCGCCGCGGTGCTGTTCCCCTTCCACTCCGGGACCGCGCGTTAGGGCTCACAGCGTGAGCAGGTACGCGAGCAGGTCGTCCCGCTCCTCGGCGGTGAGTTCCTGCGCGGCGCCATGGTTCAGGCCTGGGGTCTCCAGCAGCGTGCGCAGCGGGAAGCGCGAGCCCACCACGAGCCGGTCCTCCTGCACCGCGTAGCCCGCCGTGGCGCTCGTCAGGAGGGGCCACACGTCCCAGGTGCCCACCAGCGAGGGCGGCGCTGCTCCCGTCACCAGTTGCTGCTGCTCCAGCCGCAGCGGCAGCGCGATGGGCGTGCCGACGTCCTGATACTGGCCCCGCGTCGAGGGGTCCTGGTCCAGGGTGAAGAGGGGCGTGGGGTGGCAGGCCAGGCACCGGGCCTTCCCTTCGAAGAGCGCCAGGCCCTTCACCGGATGGCCCGTCCTGCCGTCCGGCAGCGTGACGGTCTCCAGCGGCGCGCCGTCCTCGCCGCGGTACGGGTTGGGCGCGGTGGGCAGCAGCGAGGTGTAGAGCGCCAGCGCCTCCACCTCCGACGGCAGCGGATCCGGATTGTGGTAGCGGTTGCGCCCGCCCACCGTCTCCGCCGTCTCCGCGAGGCTGCGCGTGCTCGCGGGCGTGAAGTAGGGCGGCGTGTCCCGGCTGCCCAGGGCCGTCGTGGACCGGTAGATGCGCATGGGGCGCGTCTTCTCGAAGAAGACACCTCCCGTGTGCCCTTCGATGTGGCACGCGTCGCAGCTCATGCCCGTGCGGCCCACGTCGGAGAAGTAGAGCACCTGGCCCAGCCGGCGCTGCTCGCGCGAACGCACGTCCACCACCGGCCACTGCCGCGTCACACGCGCGTTTCCCGCCCGCGCCTCACGCACGTCCACCACCGCCACCGTGCCCGTGAAGCGGTTGAGCACGTAGAGCGTGCGTCCGTCCGGGGACAGCGCCAGCGAGCGCGGCCCGGAGTGCAGCTCCAGCCCCGCCCTCCCCTTCGTCCCCAGGTCCTCCACGGGGCGGATCCATGGCGTGCCTTCCGGCGCGAGCACCGGCAGCGTCTGGAGCACCGCCTCTCGCGCGGCCGCGTCGCTCTTCACCAGCGCCTTCGCGTCCAGCACCCGCACCTGCCCCAGGCCCACGTCCGCCGCGTAGAGCAGCCCGGCACGGTCATCCAGCGCCAGCCCCTCCGTCACGCCCGCGCCGAAGCCCCGGTGCCGCACCACCTCCTGCCGGTCCAGGTCCAGCACCGCGACGCCGCTGTTCGCGCTCACCTCCATGCGCTGGGCGTTGGGCCCCACGTTCGGCCCCAGGCTCGACATGAAGAGCCGCTTCAAGCGGTCGCTCGCGACCAGGGCTCGCGGCGCCTTGCCACCCATCACCTGCGCGGAGAAGGCCTCCGTGGTGCCTCCGACAATGGGGACGCCGGGCTTCGGCACCACCGGCGCCAGCTCCCGGCCGTCGTCCTGGCGCAGCAGCACCACCTGCCCCGTCTGGAGGCTGCCCACCGCGAGCAGTCCGTTCCACCGCGCCATCGCGCGCGGGTTCGGATCCACGGCCGCGCTCCATTTCTCGCGGCCATCCTCCAGCGCGAGCGCGTGCACCGTGTCTCGGAGGTGCTCGGCGACGAAGGCCACGCCCTTCGCTCCGTCCACCTCCAGGCCCCATGCGCCCGAGGGCGCGGGGACGACCCGGGCCTTCCGCTCCGGCGCGTCCAGTGCGTACAGCCAGAGCTCCGCGCCGTACTGGTGGGCCACGCCCAACCAGGGATGCCCGCTGGCGTCCTTCCAGGTCGCGAGCGCGGACGGCCCATCTCCCACCGCCATCGCCTCCACGCGGCCGGACTCCACGTCCAGCGCGAACACCGTGTCCGTGGGCGGCGACGCGACGAAGAGCGTGCGCCCGTCCGGGGACAGCGCCATCGCCATCAGGTCCGGGAAGGCCGCGTCGTTGACCAGGGTGAGCCGCGCGGTGCCCGTGGGCCGGGGCCCGGTCGCGGCGAGCGACAGCTGCACGTCCGTCTGGAAGGTGCCCTCGGGGAGCTGGAGGTCGGAGGGGAGCCTCGCGTAGCCATGGCGCGCGTCCACCACCGTGAGCGGCACCTCCCGCGACAGGGGCGCGCCGAGCACCAGCCTCAGGCCCGGCACCAGGTTCTCACCATAGAGGGCGATGGGCTGCGAGGTCTGGTTGCTGGTCAGCTTCGGGCCCACCGCCTGGAGGATGGGGCGCGGCTCAGCGGGAGCGGCGGACGGCGCGGGCGTGGGCGTTGGCGCGGGCCCGCTCGGGGGCATCCACACGAAGACCCCAAGGCCCAGGAGCACCAGGGCGCCGAGCACGGCCGCGATCCATCCCCGATTGCGAGTGACACCTATCACGCGTGGGCATGCCTCCGCGCGCGAGCATCCTCCATCCGCCCACCGTGTCACGATGACTTCGTGCCACGTCTGCTCGCATGCTGGGGAGGCGCCGCTCGGAGGGAATCCCACGGGACGTTTCCAGCGTACCGGCACGAAGAAGGACAAGTCGTGGAGCGTCCGCCCCAGGTGAGGTGGACTGCCCCCCACACCTGATCGCCACAGGCCATGCCATGGGGCTGGAGTGTGCGTTGACAGGTCGGGGCTCGCATCGCTTAACCTGTTGATGATGCGACGTTTCCTCTTCTTCTGTGCCGTCGCCAGCGTGCTCGGCTTCGGTCCCCTCTCCCCCGCGAACGATGCCTGGGCCCAGGGGCGTGCACGCGCTCCCAAGACGAAGGCCGTGAAGCCGGCCAAGCCCAAGAAGGGCTCCAGCAAGGCGCCCCCGCGCATCGAGACGAAGTCGAGCACGGCCGTCACGGACCCTGTGACGGGGGATGCCTCGGCCGCCGCGTCGTCCGCGCCGCCGCAGCGTGGCCCGTCGCGCATCGACTTCGACGACCGCCTCATCCAGGGCCAGACGAACAAGTCCGGCGCCGTGTACCTCTATGACCGCAAGGAACTGAAGACGCGGTCGATGCTCCGCGAGCGCGACAGCTTCCGCTCGGAGACGCTCGCCACCGTCTACGATCAGTAGGGCCGTACCGCCCATCACCCTTCGAAGGGAGCGTCACCGTTGAGCGGCCAGCCCAGCGTCCTGCAAGTCGTCATCCTCCGCGACGGCCTCCTGGTGGGGACGGAGGTCTTCGTCCCCGGCACCTACGCGCTCGGCTCCGATGCGTCGTCGGATCTGCGGCTGGACGACGCGTCCGTGTCGCCGCGCCATGCGTTGCTGTACTTCCAGAACGGCCGCACCGCGATCCAGGACGCGGGCGGTGGAACCAGCGGCGTCTTCGTCAACGGACACCAGGTCACCGCCTGTGAGATCCGCTCCGTGGACGAGGTGCTGTGCGGTCCGTTCGTCCTGAAGACGCGGATCCTCAACCAGCGTCCCGTCGAGACCAAGCCGCAGCCGCCGCCCGAGGTCGCCGCGCTCCTCGGAGGTGCGGGGGCTCCGCACTCCGCGATCCCGAACGGAGGGAACGGGGCGACGCACGCGTTCGGGCCCGCCACGAATGGCTTCGCGCCCCAGCACGGCGCGCAGGCCGTCCATGCGCAGCAGACCGTCGTCGCACAGCAAGCTCAGCAAGCCGCGCTGGCACAACAGCAGGCTCAGCAGGCTGCATACGCGCAGCAACAGGCGCAGCAGGCCGCACTCGCGCAGCAACAGGCGCAGCAAGCCGCCTACGCACAGCAGCAGGCCGCCTACGCACAGCAGCAGGCGCAACAGGCCGCCTACGCGCAGCAGCAAGCCCAGCAGGCCGCGTTGGCACAACAGCAGGCGCAGCAGGCCGCCTACGCCCAGCAGCAGGCTCAGCAGGCCGCGCTGGCACAACAGCAGGCGCAGCAGGCCGCCTACGCGCAGCAGCAGGCTCAGCGCGCCGCACAGGCCCAGCAGGCGCAGCAGGCCGCATACGCGCAGCAGGCACAACAAGCGGCGCATGCGCAGCATCCGGGTGCGCACGCCCAGCAGCAGGCGCAACAGGCGGCCTTCGCGCAGCAGAACGCGCACGCCCACCCCGGCGCGCACGCGGGGCATCCCCAGGCCGCGCACGCTCATGCGGGCCACGCACCGCAGGCCGCGCACCTGAATGGCGCCCACGCCGCGCAGCCCGCGGCCTCGAAGCCGGCCCCCGCTCCCGCGGTTCCCCCGGGCACCGTCCCCTCCGCGCGGCGCCGTCCTCCGTCGGAGGTCATGCCCAGCCTCCTCGTCGCGGACGATCTGCTCGCGGACCTGGACGCGGACGTCGCGGCGCCCACCTCCGGCCCCCTCGTCCTCGACAAGACCCCGGCCAGCCGCCCCACGCACGCGCCGAAGATCGGCCCGGGCAAGGGCGCGGCCCAGCTCTACCTGGAGCTGTACTGGGGCGCCGTGCGCCGCGACGCGCGCCGCTTCGCCCCGGACGCGAAGAAGCCCGTGAAGGCCGCCCAGGAGGAACTGGCCCCCATGCCGCTGTGGGGCTTCACCCTCCCGGAGGGTGACGACTTCACCCTCGCCGAGTCCGTCAACGGCAACTACCGCCTCTTCGTGCCCCCCGGCACCGACGTGGAGAAGGCGCACAGCGACGGCCGCTTCGCCCCCGTCACCACCGCCGCGCTCGAGTCCGACGGCAGCCGCCGCTTCGTCACCCTGCGCGACGGCGCCGCCGCCCGCCTCACCCAGGGCAAGATGTCGCTCGTCGCCTACGCGGCCCCCGCCCCCGAGCGCGTCTTCGTCAACCCGCTCAAGGGCCTGCCCTGGCTGACCCTCTTCTTCCTCGCCATCTTCGGCGGCGGCCTGGGCTGGTTCATCGCCACCCGGCCTCAAGGCCCCGCGACCGCGGACTTCACCCAGAAGAACCTGCCGCCCGTCGCGCTGCGCCTCATCGCCCCCGAGCCCAAGAAGAAGGAAGAGGCCAAGAAGAAGCTCGAGGCCCTCAAGAAGAAGGAGCCCGTGAAGGAGAAGCCCGTCGTCGCGGAGAAGGCGCCTCCCAAGCCCGTCAAGGAAGTGCAGGTCCCCAAGGCCGTGGCCGCCGCTCCGGAGAGCAAGGCGCTCAAGGCGCTCGCGAAGCTGTCCGCCGCGGGCCCCGCCGCCAATGACCTGCTGGCCGCCGTGGACAAGCTGGGCAGCGGCCCGGGCAGCAAGAACGCCAAGCAGACCAACTACAAACTCGCGGGCCTCATCGGCAAGGCCCCCATCGCCAACGCGGGCCTGGGCACCTTCGGCCTGGGCGGCGGCGGCAAGGGCGGCGGCGCCACCCTGGGCGCGGAGCTGCTGCGCGGCAAGGGCGGCGGCGGCATTGGCGCGCTGGGCGCTGGCGGCGTGGGCAAGGGCGCGGTGGGCGGCACCGTCACGCGCGCCACCGCTCGCAGCATCTCCTCCACCCAGGGCACCGTGGACCGCGAAGCCGTGGCCAAGGTCATCAACAGCCACCTCAATGAGGTGCACGGCTGCTACGAGCGCGCGCTGCTCAAGGACCCCGGCCTCGCTGGCAAGGTGGTGCTGGAGTGGGCCATCGGGCTCAACGGCCGCGTCGCCTCCGCCAAGACGAAGTCCTCCACCCTCCGCAACGCCTCCGTCGAGGCGTGCATCCTCAGCAGCCTGAAGGGCTGGCAGTTCCCAGCTCCCAAGGGCGGCCAAGTCATCATCACGTACCCGTTCCTCTTCAACTCGGTCGGCTACTGACGCGGGGGCCATCCCCCACCCCACGTC